>JACZVB010000262.1 GCA_022572865.1 Chloroflexota bacterium
GGTAGCGGGGCCCTTCCCCGGAGGTATACCCCACTCGGAAAAGAGCGGGCTCTACTTGTGCATGAACCTGGACAAGAAGGGGATAACGCTGGACCCTGCCACGCCCTACGGCCAAAGGGTCTTTCGGCGGCTCATTGAAGAGACGGACATCCTGGTGGAGAACAATGCCCCGGGCCACCTGGACTCCCTGGGACTGGGGTATGAGGCCCTGAGGGCGATGAACCCGGGCCTGATAGTGGTGTCCATAACGCCCCTGGGGCAAAGCGGCCCCTACAGCAACTACAAGGTCCACGACTTCAATGTCTGGCACGCCGGAGGATGGGGATATCTCTGGAGGGAGCGAAACTCGGAGGGGGAGCCTGGAAGGCCCGTCAGGGCGCCGTCATACATGGCCTCCTTTCAGGCTGCCTACAACGCAATCACCGCTGTCCTGGCGGCCCTGTATTTCCGTGACTGTGGTGGCTCGGGTCAGTACATCGATGTCTCAGAGCAGGAGGCAATGGTCTTCATACTGGCCAATGCGTTTCCAGTCTACAACGAGGAGAAGAGGATAGCCGGTAAGGACATCGCTATACCCGCCTCTGTGCCATCGGGCGTTCTTCCTTGCGGGGACGGATACGTTCTGCTGAGCGTGATAGAACCTCATCAGTGGAAGGGGCTGGCCGAGCTTCTGGGCAACCCGGAGTGGAGCCAGGAGGATTGGACCGGGAGTATGGAGGGCAGGCGGCTGAACTTCGATATAGTCAACGCCTTCCTGTCCGAGTGGTTGGAGGGTAAGCCGGTGGAGTGGGTGGTGGAGAAGGCCATCGAGCAGAGAATTCCCTCAAGCCCCGCCGGACTGGGCATAAGGGAGGTAGTCCATGATAAGCACCTGGAGGAACGGGGTTTCTTTGCCGAGGTTGAGCACCCGGTGGCTGGAACGCTTCGATATCCCTCGGTGCCGTGGCAGTTCTCAGGGACCGGGACCTCGATCCTCAGGCCTGCCCCTCTGCTGGGCCAGCACAACGATGAGGTCTACATGGGACGTCTCGGTTATACCGTGGGAGAGATGGCCCGACTTCGCAGCAGCGGTGTGATCTAAAAGCAAACGGCTCCAGTTTTGAAGCAGGGTAGGCACAATCAAGTCATGTCAAGGATGGGCGTAAGGTTATTCCGGGTTCCCCTGAGTAATCGTGGGGCGAATCAGTATCAGGCGGATGGGGCGGGAAGAACCCCTCTCTTCAGGTGAGCACCATTAAACAAGGGGCGTTAGCAGGCATAAGGCATGGGGCATTAGCGGGCATCAGGGTTGTGGACTTAACCTCCGCCTGGGCCGGGCCCCACTGCGTCTCCCTCCTGGCCTTCATGGGGGCCGAGGTGATCAAGGTGGAGAGCAGGGCCAAGCTGGACCTGGGCAGGTTCTATCCCCCGTACAAAAATGGTGTCCCCAATCCCGACGGCGCAGTCTGGTTCAACCAGATGCACCGCAACAGCCTCAGCGTCACCCTGAACCTGCGCACCCCCGAAGGTGTAGCGTTGTCTAAGCGGCTGGTGTCCGTCAGCGACATCGTGGTGGAGAACTTTCGGGCCGGAGTGGCCGATAGGCTGGGCATGGGATACCGGGAGCTGGTCAAGGTGAATCCCCAGGTGATAATGGCGGCGGTGTCCGGTTTCGGGGCCTACGGTCCCAGGTCACGTTGGGTGACCTACGGTATGCACATATCCAATCTCTCGGGGCTGATGGCCTCGGTGGGGTTCTCGAACAGCGAGCCCGTGTCGGACTGGGTTGAGATGCCGGACCCGTCCGGGGGTGTGGCTGGGACGGCGGCGATACTGGCCGCCCTCCACTATCGCGCCCGGACAGGCAAGGGGCAGTACATAGACGTATCGGAGCTGGAGACGGTCATCGGGTTTCAGCCCCAGGGCATAATGGACTATGTGATGAACGGCGTCGAGCAGGGCCGGATGGCCAACCGGGACCAGGTGATGGTACCCCACGGGGTCTACCCGTGCCGGGGTGAGGACGAGTGGGTCAGCATCGCCATAGCAGATGAGGAGGAATGGCGGAGGTTCTGCTCGGCCATTGGCAGGCCCGAGCTGGCCCGGGACCCCAGGTTCTCCCTGATATCGGCCCGCAGGCGCAACGAGGACGAGCTGGACGCCCTCATCGCTGGTTGGACCGGCCAGCGCACCAAGCTCCAGGCGATGGAGACGCTGCAGGCCTCGGGAGTGGGGGCCGTGGCCGCGTTCACCAACGCCGACCTATTTCACGACCGGCACCTGGCGGCCAGGGGGTTCTTCGCCTGGGACGAACATCCCTACCAGGGCAGGATCAGGATGCCGGCCCGGGCATGGCAGATGTCTGAGACGCCCTTGAGCCTCAACAGGCCCGCGCCCATGATGGGCCAGCATAACAGCTATGTTTTGGGAGATCTCCTGGGCGTCTCAGACCGGGAAATCAAAGAGCTGGAGAGCAGGGAGGTGGTGCACTAAGAAATTATCTCAAAGGGTGGTTCGACCCTTCGGCCATGCTCAGGACAGGCAGGCTCACCACGAACGGAAGAGGTTACATTTCCCGTTCGTCCTGAGCTTGTCCCGGTGCTCGGGACTTGTCGAAGGAGGACGAATGCCGACGCGGGTTGTTTTGAGATAGTTACTAAGGGCTACCTGCGGCGGACGGAGGAGCGGCCCGCCCGGGCCACCGTCTCGCCCCTCTGATTGACGAAGGTGTGCTCCACCACCACGAAGACCATCTCCCCGGACCTTCCCGTCTTCTTGTACACGTCGGTGACCCTGGCGGTGCAGGTGAGGAGGTCGCCGGCCCTTATGGGGGCCAGGGGCTCGACCCACTGGCCGGCCATGAAGAGGGTGCCGTTGAATTTCAGGTCCAGGTCCTCGGGCTCCTCGGCCCGCAGGAAGGAGGCCACCAGGGCCGGCGGGGCGATGAGTCCCCCGTAGGGGCCCCGGGCCGCAGCCTCCTCGTCGGTGAAGAGGGGGTTGGTCTCTCCCACCGACCGGGAGAACTCCAGGATCAGGTCCCTGGTGACGGTGTAGGTGGCCCGATGGTACTCCTTGCCGATGACCTCCCGGTTGAACTCAAGGTTGTCTTTTTCCATTAACAGTTTCGACCATCCCCTGTCCCCCTTCCTGGCCAGGAAGGGGGTAAGTTAGGTATGGGGGAGTACCCCCATACCCCCCGCCAATCCCGATAAGTCGGGATTGGAATTTCCCCGAATGGGACTGGGGGGCCACGCCCAAACCCCCTGCCCCGACGCCGAGTCCCGAGTATCGGGAGGCCAGTTAGGCTGTCATTCTGAGTCCCGATTTACCGGGACGAAGAATCTGGGGTGGTGGGGCAATTCCTATAGAGAGACGGTAAGAGCCCCGCCCCAGACTCCTCCCCCG
>JACZVB010000263.1 GCA_022572865.1 Chloroflexota bacterium
TTAGCCATGAGATTACTGCCCTTGCCCCTCGCTCCTCGCCTGTGCCTCAGTTCATGACGGCTCGGAAGGCCTCCACTGTCTGTTGTATGTCCGCCTCGTCGATGCCGTAGTGGGTTACCAGGCGCAGTCTCCCGCGGCCCCTGTCAAGGAACTTGATGCCCCGGGCATCCATGACCCCTGCGATGCCGTCGGGAAACTCCCTCTCGACGTTCACCATTACCATGTTGGTCTGCACACGTGCCAAGTCCACCTGGAGTCCTGGAATCTCTGCCAGGCCTTCGGCGAGGAATCGAGCGTTGACATGGTCCTCAGCCAGCCGGTCTACCATGGTCTTCAGGGCCACGACCCCCGCCGCAGCTATGATCCCCGCCTGGCGCATGGCTCCTCCCAGGGCTTTCCTTATTCTCCGGGCCTTGTAGATAAACTCCTCGCTTCCACAGATCACCGATCCCACAGGGCACGAAAGGCCCTTGGATAGACAGAAGGTCACAGAAGAGAAGGGGCGTACCACTTCCTCGACATTCAGGCCCAGGGCCACCGATGCGTTGAAGATCCTGGCGCCATCAAGGTGCATGGGGAGGGCATGGCGCTGGGCCACCTCGGCCATGGGTCCTATCTCCTCCGGGCTCAGGGCTGTGCCACCGCGCAGGTTATGGGTGTTTTCGATGCAGATAAGAGCGGTGTGGGGGAAATGGGGATCGTCGCTACGGATCGCCTCCTCCAGGTCTATGGGGTCCAGCCCTCCCCGCTCCATGGTAGGTACGGCGAAGGTGTGGATACCACCGAAGGCGGAGACGGCGCCGGCTTCGTACCTGTAGGTGTGGCACTGGTCTCCCAGTATCACCTCGTCCCCTCTCTGGCAGTGGGATAGGACGGAGACCAGATTTCCCTGAGTGCCGCTGGATACCAGAAGGGCTGCCTCTTTGCCCAATCGCTCGGCGGCCATCGCCTCCAGCTTGTTGACCGTGGGGTCCTCTCCGAAAACGTCGTCACCCAGCTCGGCATTGTTGATTGCCTCTCGCATCTCTGGTGTGGGAAGGGTGACGGTATCGCTGCGGAGATCGACAACTTTCATACGAGTATCACCTCCTGGGGAAGTTGGCTCATTCTAACACCGGCCTTTGCCCCGTGCCACCACAGGCCCTATCATGGATCAGCACGCACAATGTATTGAAAGCCTGAGGAGCTGTGTCGATGAAGAGCGAATCCATAACCATCCGCAGCGGCCCCTTGGCCCTCGAAGCCGTCCTGACACTGGATCAGGGGCCGAAGGCGTCGGCCCTGGTGGTGGTCTGCCAACCTCATCCCCTCTACGGTGGAGATATGGACAGCCATGTCGTAAAGGCCGTGTGTCTGACGCTACATGAAAAGGGTATTGCGAGCTTACGTTTTAACTTTCGCGGTGTAGGCCAAAGCGAGGGACAATTCGATGACGGTATAGGCGAAGCCGATGACCTTCGGGCGGCAATCACCGCCTTGGAACGGATGCCGGAGATAGATGGGACCAGGATCGGTGTTTCGGGTTACTCCTTCGGGGCCACCGTGGCCATGGTCGTTGCCGCCAGCGATGGTTATAGGGTCAAGGGATTGGCCGCCATATCACCCTCGCTAGGAAGCTTAACAGCGGGGCGGCTTAGCCGTTACAACGGTCCAAGCCTGCTGGTCAGTGGCGAACGAGACCAGTTCGCCCCCCAAGATAGGCTGCAAGACATGGTGGACCAGCTGAGCGACGAGTGTAAGTGCTGCATCATAGAAGGCGAAGACCATTTCTGGGGACTGCGGGTCGAGGAGATGGCTCAGGCAGTGGCCGAGTTTTTCGCGGCTCACCTACTGTGACCCGGGCGCCGTATCCCTTTCTCCTATGGAGGCCCGATGTATGGGCCCTTCGGGCAGCATTCGACGAAGCTTCTGGAAAGATGGAGGCGTCGGCAGGTGGACCAGGTGGGAAGAACAGCGGCAATCGGAGGCCCCGAAGCCTTTGACCGCCTCCCGGGCCCCGGGGAGATCGAATGCCGCCCGGTACCAATGGCACTCGCTAACGGAATCGGCTTCGCTCCACCACACCTCCCGGACTCGGGCCTCCTGCCTCAGGTAGTCTATATGCCACCTGAGGGGCTTCTTCAGTAGAAGGTGCCTCCTGAGCCGGGGCCCCAGGCCTCCCCGCGCGCTGCCGGCGTAGAGATAAAAGCCCGTGGGAAAAGAGCACGTCCCCAACCTCCCCACCTGCAGGATCCTTTCACTGGTCAACTCTAGAATGACGGCGTATGTCCCTTTCTGTCCATCAAGGGGCAGAGGCATCGGGCTATCCTAACTACTTCTCCAGCGTTCCGTTGATATTGTGGAGAGTATCGCAGAGGGTCTGGGGCTGAGGCCGGCGGACCGGCTTGTTGCTCCTCAGACCCCATGATACACTTGATCGAGGAGAGAGGGCGAGAGGCGAATACCCATGTTTTCAGTCATCAAGGAGGCGAGGACCCGCTATTTGGCGGCGGCGGGATTGCTGATTCTGGGGGCAGATCAGCTCACCAAGTTCCTAGTCAAAAGCAACATGGTGGTAGGGCAGTCAGTCCCCGAAGACAGCCCCGTGAGGCTTACCTACATTCAGAACACGGGCAGCGCCTTTGGCCTCTTTGCCAACCAGACAATCATACTCACCATCGCCGCGGTGCTGGGAATCCTGGTCATCGGATTTTTCTTCTTCAGAGGCTCCGGGGCCAGTACCCTGTTCGGTTTAAGCCTCGTCCTGCAGCTCAGCGGTGCCGTAGGCAACGTAATCGACAGGGTGGCCTACGGTCATGTCATAGACTTCATCGACTTTCGGGTATGGCCTATATTCAATGTGGCTGATTCCTCCATCACCATCGGGTTCCTGCTTCTGGCCGCAGTCCTGATTTTAGGAAAGGACAAGCGGGAGAGAGCGGAGGATGCCTCCCTCTCCTGATGTGAAGTCATTGCACCGGGTGGACCTGGTCTCGGAGGCCTTCGAAAAAAGGCTGGACAGATACCTGGTCGCCCGCTATTCGAGCTTCTCCCGCTCCTATATCCAGAGGCTTATCACGGAGGGTTACGTTACTGTCAACGGCAAGGCCGTCCGCCCCAGTGTCAGCCTCAAAAGGGGGGATAGGGTCGTTGTCGAGTTTCCCGTTGTGCCCTCGACACATCCGGCCCCCGAGCCTATGCCCCTGAGCGTCGTCTATGAGGACGACGAGGTTCTCGTAATAGATAAACCTGCTGGAATTGTCACCCACCCCGGCCCCGGGCACACAACTGGCACTCTGGCCGGTGCCTTGCTGGCCTACCATCCGGCCCTGGGAGGAGTGGGAGACCCGGCCAGGCCGGGAATAGTGCATCGACTGGACAAAGACACATCGGGACTGC
>JACZVB010000264.1 GCA_022572865.1 Chloroflexota bacterium
TAGAGGAGCCGGACCACCGGAGGGGGGTTGTATACCTTGGTCGCGGTCCCGCGCTCGGGGTCCAGGACGACGACGCTGGCGATGGATTTCTCGGTTCAACACTTCTCGCAGCCCAGCACCGTAGGGTCTTCCCGCAGCTTCCAGGGTGAAAACCAGGTGGCCTGCCGGAGGTACAGGAACAACGGGATGAGAATGAGAAGCCCCATGGCCCCTAGGAGGAGGCCCGCGGCCACGTCAGTGGGCCAGTGGGCCTGGAGATGGACACGGGAAACACCCACAGTCAGTATGAAAACCGTGATAAGTAACAGCAGGGGGACCAGCAGTTTTTTCTTAAGGCCGTAAAACCCGGCCAGGAACCCACAGAATCCGTAGAAGATAGTGCTTCCGAAAACGTGCCCGCTGGGGAAACTGGGGCTGTCGGAGTTTCCCAGGGGCCTTGATCGATCAACTACCTCACCCAGCGTAAAGTCACTGATAAATGCGATGAGGCCCATGATCACGCCGATGATGACGAAGGAAAGGGCTTCTCGTTTCTTTCCCAGACGCCAGAGGAGACCTATGCCCAGTATTCCCACAACCATGGCCGGCCAGTTATTGGTCAGCCAGGAGACCACCTCTAAGAACCCCGTTAACCCCGGAATGTCCCATCCCGTGATCCAGTCCAGTACGGTCTGGTCCACCGAAGGTACCGGGTTGTCTTTGATGTATACGGAGAGGAGGACCAGGAGGGTCATCAACCCGGCCATCACCCCCAACCACAGCAGGAGGCGCCGCCTGCCCACTGTATGTATTACTCCAGTGTTCATCTCAGCTCTATCATCGTCGCCGCCGGCCAGCCCCATCGGAGTCCCTGAGATGAGCTTATCATAGATTTCTCTCTGGGGGCCGAGGGCCGGTGAGCAGCTCCCGTCGTAACCTGCCTCTAAGACATGGTGTTTAGATGAGGCTGGAGTTCCAATCGCTTTATCTACTGGGCGCCTCTTTGGCAAAGGGGCAGCGAGTAAGGCCCCAGCCCCTTGGAGCATTCGTGGTGGTGTTGCTAGAGGGAGGCCCGCGGGGCTTTTGACGGATGCCGGGTACGAGGCTACAATCCGTCTGCTGAGCCCGCGCCCCGTGGCCCTTATCGGTGCAGCTAGGTAAAGCTATAGGAGAGTGACAAAGGTGGCTACTATCAATTCGGTTTTAGGCCCCCTGGATACGAAGGACCTGGGGTTTACCCTGTCCCATGAGCACGTTATGGTGGGCTCCGCGGGCATCCAATACGTGTATCCGGAGTTCATCCAGCGGGATAGAGTCATCCAGGACGGGATAAGAGACCTGAAGGAGGCGCATGGCGAGGGCCTCCGTACCATTGTGGACGTCACCACCATGGACCTGGGTAGGGACATCAGGCTTTTGGAGGAGGTGTCCCGGGGCTCGGGGGTGCAGATAATATGCGCTACGGGCACCTGGCGGGACATACCAAGGGTCTTCTGGGATGTCACCCCCGATAGGATTGCGGCCCTGTACATCCGGGAGATAGAGGAGGGTATCGAGGGCACGGGGATAAAGGCCGGGATCATAAAGGTGGCCAACGATAAGGGTGGGGTGAGTCCCCAGGGAGAGATAATCCTGAGGGCGGCGGCCAGGGCTCAAAGGGCGACGGGAGTTCCCATCTCCACTCATACCTGGGCCCCGGACCGGGTCGGCGAGCAGCAGGTCCGCATCTTCGAGGACGAAGGGGTGGACCTGGGTCGCGTCTACGTGGGGCACAGCAACGATACCACCAACACGGAATACCTCATAGGGCTGCTTAAAAAAGGCGTCTGGATAGGACTGGACCGGTTCCCCGGAGGAAGGGCCAGCGATACCGATACCCCCGACTGGGAGGACAGAGTTCGGACTGCGGTGAGCTTGATAGATGCGGGTTTTGGACACCGCATCATGCTGGGCCACGACTGGGCGGTGCCCATCTGCAGGCCCAGCCCTGAGGTCCGGGAGGCCCGCAGGCGCATCAACCCCGACGGCTACCTCTTCGTCACCCGCAAGGTGCTGCCTAGACTACTGGAGCTGGGCATGACCCAGGAGACCATAGACCAGATAATGGTGGAGAACCCCAAACGCTTCTTCGAGGGGGGATAGAGCAGACCTTGTTCCCTCCGTCCGTACAACCTTTGGTCCTCATCTTGGGGTATTGCTAAAGTACTAATTCCCATCAAAAAAGCCCCGAGTCATTCTAAGCCTCGGTAAATCGGGACGAGTCGGGGTCGGTGGTTTGTCCCGAGTTCGGGACAAACCTAATTTCTTCCCCCTATCCCCTGATAAGCGTTGAGTACACGATACTTTCTAAGCCACTCTGAATCAAGAGATGAAGGAGGTTTCAATCCCGACTTGTCGGGATTGGCGGGGGTTTGGGGGTGCCCCCCAATTATTTAATTCCCCCCTTCCTGGCCAGGCCTGTCCTGAGCTTGACGAAGGGAAGGGGGATACAGATCCGATGATGCATCGCTCATCGAGACTCTCGATAGCCCCGACTAGTCGGGGCGTATCGGAGGGGATGGCCGAAAGGGTGCTGAAACACCCTGCTAGAGCAAGGAGCAACCATGGACGTAATCAAGCACGGCTCGGTCCCTGAAGAGGACGCTACCAACGCCCCCATCTTCTACGGCGGCAAGGTAACACGGCAGCCCCTCGTGGGCGGGGACCGGACCCGGTACTACAACTTCGCCCTGGTGAACTTCAGCGCGGGCGCCAAGAACAAGTTCCACACCCACACCAGCGACCAGATCCTGTTCGTCACCAGCGGCAGGGGCTATGTGGCTAGCGAGGCCGAGCGGATTGAGGTCGCCACCGGCGACACGGCCTTCATACCCGCCGGCGAGAAGCACTGGCACGGCGCCACTGACGACTCCGACTTCTCGCACATCTCCCTCACGACCCCGGACAGCACCACCCAGGTCTTCGACTAGCAAGCTTGATGAAATACGGGTGGGCAGGAGGCGTCTAGCCCTATTGCCCGGCGTCTGAGGGACAGATGCAACTCTTCCCTGATCATGGCCCGGGTCTGCCCGGGTCAGTTATCGGCAGGCAGCCGGAAGAGTGGTCGGAAAGACTCTTCAGCACGCTGCTCGGGTTCGCCTTGTCCCGGTGGGTCGGGAAACGGACGTTAACGTGAGTCAGACAGCAAGACAGGGTTGATTAAGACTCGCCGGCTGCCCCAGGCTGAGGGGTTTTTCATCAGGTCGATTTCCAGCAGTACCCCACCGGATGATGCGCGCCAGACCTTCTCCACAGCGTTCCCGCCTGGCGCGAGGGTTCCCTGACTCAGTGCGTGGCGGCTTGTACGATGCCGCCCGCTATCGACTGGCTGGCCGGGTCCGTTCGTCGTCCACATAT
>JACZVB010000265.1 GCA_022572865.1 Chloroflexota bacterium
GCCTACGAGCTTGGCCATGGAGAACACCGGCGCCTTGATGGCGACCAGGTTGCCACTCGCCCGAAGGCCCGTTCGGTAGCCCTGGGCCTTCAGGGTCGTCCCCATCATTACCCGGGTGGCTATCTGTACCATGGGTATAGTAGTGACCTTCGATAGGAAAGGCACGGTCCTGCTGGCCCTGGGATTCACCTCCAGCACATATACTAACGATTCCCCGTCGTCTTCAGTTACCTCCCCATCCCTCCCCTTCCCGGGATTCATAACCACGTACTGGATGTTCATGAGGCCCTTGACCTGGAGTCCAAGTCCGATACGCACCGTGTAGTCGACTATCGCATCGGTCTGGGATTGAGTCAGGCTAGGAGCAGGATACACCGCCATGGAATCACCGCTGTGAACTCCGGCCCTCTCGATATGCTCCATGATTCCGGGTATCAGGACCTGTTCGCCATCACAGATGGCGTCCGCCTCCACCTCCATACCTTCCAGGTATTTGTCGACGAGGATGGGGCGTCCCTGGCCCACCTCCACCGCCCCGGTTATATAACGTATCAGCTCGGTGGCGTTATGCACTATCTCCATTGCCCTGCCGCCGAGAACGTAGCTGGGCCTGACCAGGACTGGATAGCCGATGTTCTGGGCTACGTTGAGGCCTTCCTCGATGGTGGTAATGGAGGCTCCAGGAGGCTGGGGTATGCCGAGTCGATTGAGAAAGTCCTCGAAGCGTTGACGATCCTCCGCGATGTCGATGGTGTCAGGGGAGGAGCCCAAGATGGACGCCCCGCTCCGGTATAGGGGCTCCGCCAGGTTGATTGCCGTCTGGCCGCCAAACTGCACCACTATGGCAGCAGGAGCGGTGTCGACGCCACTATCTAGCCCGTTTTCGTTGTCCAGGATGTCCCTGATGCTCTCCTCGTCCAGGGGCTCGAAATAGAGCCTATCGCTGATGTCGAAGTCGGTGGATACCGTCTCCGGGTTTGAGTTGACCATGATGCTGATGATTCCCTCCTTCTGGAGGGCCCACGCTGCGTGGACGCTGCAGTAGTCGAACTCTATCCCCTGGCCGATGCGTATCGGCCCGCTGCCTATGACCAGGGCCCGGGGCCCCGACATCGCTTTGGTCTCGTTCTCTTGTTCGTAGGAGCTGTAGAAATATGGGGTCACGGCCTCGAATTCCGCGGCGCAGGTGTCCACCATCTTGTATACGGGCCGCAACCCCCATTGATGGCGGAGGTTTCGCACCTGCTCTGGAAGCCTGTCCGCTAAAGTTCCAATCTCTTCGTCCGAGAATCCCATCCGCTTGGCCTGGCGCAAGAACTGTGGGGTCAGGGGCTCCTTGAGGAGCCTTCTCTGCATCGCCACGATATTGCCGAGCTTGGTGGTAAACCAGGGGTCGATGCCGGTCCTGCGGGACAGGTCCTCGGGGCTGAAGCCTTTTCTGAGGGCCGCCATGAGGGCCCATATGCGGAGGTCGTTTGGCTCGATGTGGAGGGCGTCCGGACCGTCACCATCGGCCTCAGACCAGCTCTTGTCCTCCCAGAGCAAGGGCCGGCGCCCTACCTCCAGGGAGCGGACCGCTTTCTGAAGCGCCGCCTCGAAGCAACGGTCGATGGCCATCACCTCGCCCGTGGACTTCATCTGGGTACCGATGCTCCGGTCCCCCGAAGCGAACTTGTCGAAGGGCCAGCGGGGAATCTTTACCACGCAGTAGTCCAGGGTGGGTTCGAATGCGGCCATGGTCTTGCCGGTGACGGCATTGGGGATCTGGTCCAGGGTACGGCCCACGGCGATCTTGGTGGCCACCCGCGCGATAGGGTACCCCGTGGCCTTGCTTGCCAGGGCCGAGCTGCGGCTGACCCGGGGATTCACCTCGATCACATAGTAATCCGATGGGCCGTTCATCTTCTGGCCGAAGGCCTCGGCGACCAGCGGCCCCGGGGCCAGGGCGAACTGGATGTTGCATCCGCCTTCGATGCCCAGGGCTCGGATTATCTTGAGGCTGGCCGACCGGAGCATCTGGTACTCTTTGTCCGTGAGGGTCTGGCTGGGCGCGACCACGATGCTGTCGCCGGTGTGGACGCCCATGGGGTCCAGGTTTTCCATGTTGCAGACGGTGATGCAGTTGTCGGCCGAGTCCCGTATCACCTCGTACTCGATCTCCTTCCATCCCTCCAGGTACCGCTCCACCAGGACCTGGTGTATGGGGCTGGCGGCCAGGCCGCCGCTTACGATAGTCCCCAGCTCATCCCGGGTCCAGGCTACCCCACCCCCGGTACCACCCAGGGTGTAGGCGGGGCGTACCACCAGGGGCAGACCCAGTTCCTCCGCCGCATCCAGGGCCTCGTCCACCGAATGTACCGTGGCATTGGCGGGCACTGGCTCATGGATGTCCATGAGCAGGGACCGGAACAGGTCTCTGTCCTCGGCTTTGCGGATGGTGTCCAGGGAGCTGCCCAGCATCAGAACATTGTACTTTTCGAGTACGCCGGAGTCGGCCAGCTCTACGGCCAGGTTAAGGCCGGTCTGACCCCCCAGGGTCGGGAGAAGGCCATCGGGACGCTCTCGCTCGATGACACGGGAGACGACGTCGACGGTGAGGGGCTCGATGTAGACGATGTCGGCGATGTCCTCATCGGTCATGATGGTGGCAGGGTTGGAGTTGACCAGGACTGAGGTCACCCCCTCCTCCCGGAGGGCTTTGCAGGCCTGTGTCCCGGCGTAATCGAACTCCGCCGCCTGCCCGATGATTATCGGGCCGGAGCCTATGACCAGGACTTTGGATACTTTGGGTTGTGTGGTCATGTATTCGTAGATTCTTCGCTGCGCACTTCGACCGACTCAGTGGAGACCCCAGAATGACAAGGTCGTGGGCCGATGACTATGGGGCCGGAACCGAGGAGCAGGGCTTTTCTAATGGATGTCAACACGCTTCCTCTTCAAGAGCTTTCCAGTTTCAAGAACCTCTAAGATTAAAGGGTTGTTTCGGGCCTTCATCCCTTCTGGTTTCCCCTGCTACAACTAATGGCTTCAACACGAAGCCCGCGGATGACTGACACCTATTTAGATTCATTTTAGATTAGCCTGTAGCTACGACGTTATATAACTTCAGACCGGGGATTCGCTGGAAGTGGTTGTCCAGGGTGTAGACTTCATAGTCGCCCTCCATGGCCAGGGATGCTATTACGAGATCAGGTAGGCTAACAGTTACCCCCCTTACCCGAAGTTGGTATGACAGAGCTCCAGCAGTTATCCAAGTCTCTTGTGTAGCCTCTAGATAAGGAAGCCTTGTCATGTCCTCGCGTAGCCGTCCAAAGTCTTCTTGATTCCGCGCGCCTTTGAGAATCTCTGCAAACACTATT
>JACZVB010000266.1 GCA_022572865.1 Chloroflexota bacterium
GTGCTCCCCCAGTAGGGGCGCCCGCCGCTTCACTTCTCCCGGTTGACCGCTGAGCCTTAATGGTATGCCCACCGTCTCCGTGACGCCGGCCCCCGGATATTCCATCTTGGCGGTGAACCGGTTGTCCTGGATCTGGGGGCTGTCGAAAACCTGGTCGCGGGAGAGGACGGGGGCACAGGGGACGTCGTGCTGCTGAAGGAGCTTTAGCCAGTGGTCGAGCGGGAGGGTGGAGAAGACGCCTGACAATATCTCGTAAAGTATGTGGCCGTTCCCGACCCGGTCCAGGGCGGTGGCGAACTTGGTGTCGTTGGTTAGATGTGACACCTCGAGGGCACTGCACAGCCCCTCGAACTCCCTGTCGCTGATGACCACGATGTTGATCCATTGTCCATCGGAGCACTGGTATGGCAGGTAGAGGGCCTGGTTTGAATATCTTTCCATGGGGTCCTCGGACGGCATCTCCCGCTCGACCCTGACCATGTCCACCGCCTGCATGGCCATTGCCATGTGAAGGAGGGAGGTCTCTATCTGCTGCCCCTCCCCAGTACGTTCCCTGTGGAGGAGGGCCAGGGCCACACCGTAACACAGGGCCCAGGGGGCGGACATGTCGGAGGCCCAGACCCCGGCGGCCATAGGAGGCTGGTCCGGACCCGGCTGGCGCATCATCCCCGATAGCGCCTGAAAGAGACGGTCATAGCCCCGCCGCTCGGCGTAAGGCCCCTGGTCTCCATAGGCGCTGACCCGGACATAGATCAGCCCGGGATTGAGGTTGCGGAGGCTGTGGTAGTCGTAGCCCAGCCGGTGGGCCACGGCGGCCCTGAAGTTGGTTAGAAGGACATCGCTGTTCTTCACCAATCGATAGACGATCTCCTGTCCCTCGGGGCAGGCGATGTCCAGTGCTATGTCCCGTTTACCCCGCCCCACCATTATCCAGGAGCGGCTCTCCCCGTTGGCCATGGGGCGGGTGCTGAAGGTGCGGCGGGCCTGGTCGCCCCAGGGCGGCTCCACTTTGATCACCTCGGCTCCCTGGTCTGCAAGATATGTCCCAGCCAGGGGTGTGGCCCACATGGAGGCCATGTCTATGACTCTTATGCCTTCTAGCACGCCTGACATGTCTACCTCGTTGCTATCGTACCAGTCTGTTTCCCGGACAGGTGGCGAAATTTGGGAGTTCCTTTAAACCCTTACCCCCTACATCCCCCTCTCCCTTGGTAAGGGAGAGGGGGAGAAAATAACTATGGGGGTACTCCCCCATACCCCCCCGCCATCCCGATGAGTCGGGATGGAATCCCCCCGAATCGGCCCGGGGGGGGGTATCCCCCCAAACCCCTAGTCCCGACGCCGAGTCCCGAGTATCGGGACGAGTCGGGGCACTCCCTTTTTCGAGAAGCTAATTAAACGGCCTGGAGGGAACGGCCTTGACACATTGGGGATAGGCCCTCTTGAAATACCCCAGTGTGAGGATTACAACAGACGATTCTACTTCAAAGCTCCGGCGCCAGGTTAGACAGAGCTGTTATATGCGAAGTAGGGCCTGAGCTCGCCCAGGTTCCACCTCTCGTAGAACCTGGTGACGTAGGGCATGAGCTCTTGAACGGTCTGCTGGTTGGCCCGCTCCTTATCGGTCGGGGGGCGCTTTAGAATCTCGCTCAGCTCCTTCATGACCGCGGCCTCATCTATATCGACAAACTCGCCTCCCTGGAGCATCACCTTGCCGTCTATGATAACCGTGTCGACATCGGTGGCCCTGCCCCGATAGATAAGGGCGTCGACTATCGAGATGTCGGGGTCCAGGTACGGCTCCACCAGGTTACCCAAGCGAATCAGCACGGCGTCGGCCCTCTTGCCCTCCTCCAGGGCGCCGATGTCTTCGAACAGGGTGGCCCTGGCCCCGTTTACGGTGGCCATTTTCAGTATCTGGTGGGAATCGAGGGAGGGAGAGCTGACACCCGGGGGCCTGTGGAGCTTATGGGCCAGCCGCATCTCCTGGAGCAGGTCCTCGTCCTCGTTGATGGAGGAGCTGTCGGTGCCTATGGCGACGTCCAGTCCTCGGGCGACCATGGTGGACACGGGGGCGATGCCCGACTTGAGGCGAAGGTTGGAGCTTGGGTTGTGGCAGATGGTCAGACCGCTCTCTCCGACGATGTCCAGGTCTTCTCGGGTCAGCCATACCGCATGGGCAAGAGAGACCTCGGGCCCCAGGAAATCCAGGTCTTTCAGGTGCTGAAGGGGAGTCTTGCCGTACAGCTTCAGGCCGATCAGTTTCTCGTATATGCTCTCAGCCAGGTGGATGTGGATGCCCGTGTGGTACTGGGTGGCCAGCTCTCTCATCCGGGTGAGGAGCCGGTCTGAGCACCAGTGGACGTTGGCCGGAGAGAGCAGAACATTCACCTTATACCCGTCGTTGTGGTCCTGGTGAAGGGACTGGAAGAGGCTCAGGTAGTCGTCATCGGAGATGTAGTTCTCATCCAGGATCGCCCTTACCCGGGCGGCCAGGTCTGAGGGCAGCCTGGAGAGAAACCTGCCTTCATCCTCGGCCACTATCCGGTACTGGTTCTCGAGGTAGAGGGAAAAGGCCACCCTTTGACCCGTCGGGCCGAAGGCCTCCAGGACCCTGTCGCAGTCTTCCCTCAGCCCCTTAGCGAGTCTCTGCGAAAAGTTGAACATGACCGTCGTGACCCCGGAGCGCAGGAGCTTCATGGAGGCGTACAGGGTGTCCAGATACGGGTCCACGGCCTTATGGCCCAGGTTACCCACCATCCAGTACTCCAGCTGGTCGTCCAGGCCCCCGATCTGGAGGGGCGTGATGCCATGTCCGTGGTGGTGGGAGTTCACCAGCCCCGGGATCACCAGAAAAGAGTCGCCTCCTATGTCGGTCTCGCCGGGATATCGGGACCTTAAGTCCTGGTACGGGCCTACGTCGATGATCGTGCCGTCCTTGAGGTAGGGCATGTCCTCCTCGGGCACGATGCGGGCGATCACGCCCTTGTTGCCGTGGCGGCCGGCCATCTTGTCGCCCACCGAGAGCTGGCGCTTCGTGGCCAGGTAGACCTTGACCATCTCCAGGACGCCGGAGGGAAGCTCGTCGCCCCGCTTCATGTGGGCGAGCTTGCGATCCTTCTCCCCCTGGAGGGCGATGATCCGGGGCCAGAACTGGCCGCGGATCCGCTGCGCCTTCTCCTTGGCCTCCTTGTTGCCCTTAATCCATTTCTCGTTGAAGTTCTCGATCTGCTCGAGGATCACATCGGGGATATCCGACGCGCCCACCTTCTGGCGGGTGGAGGGGTCGATCATCTCCGTCCCGAGCGATTCGTTCATCTGCCGGACCATCTGCCGGAACAAGGCGATCGCCTTG
>JACZVB010000267.1 GCA_022572865.1 Chloroflexota bacterium
GGTACTCCAGACCCTCCTCGTCCTTTACCAGACGCATAGCAAGGGGCTTGTATTTGGGTTCCAGGTACCTCTCCCAGAGATCGGGAGGCTCTGTGATGTGGCCATCGGTGTCGATGATCCTGGTCGTCATTTACCAACCCTCTAAGGCCTGCTGAAAGCCGAATCGGCTTATTAAGGACTGGGGCTGAATCACATACCCCGGTCTTTCCGAAAGGCCTCTGTAGATAGCCGGCGTTGCAGACCTATGGATTCGGTACGAGGAGGACAGGTGAAGGCGAGGCTGGACGGGCCTAGGGTAATGATACGGACAGGCAGGTAACCGTCTTCACCACGCTTCCCACAGCGTGGACCTTGCTGGTTACCAGATCGCCTATGGTATTGACGTCGTCGGCCTCCAGGACTGCAATGACATCATAGGGTCCTACCACGGCGTCTACCGAAGTCACTCCTTCTACCGCCCTCAACGAGGCCACCACCTCCCTGGTCATGCCAACGGCGGTCTCGATAAGCACGAAAGCTTTTGTAGACATCAGGCCCACCCCCTGCACTGTTTCTAACCGCTCCATTCTCGCGACTCTGAAGCCGCTCAAGGCGCGATCATTCTAGCCTTTGCCCTCGATGGGTGTCAACAAATAAAGGTAGAGAGGCCATTCCTTCCCCCCACTGGGGGAAGGTTAGGCTTGTCCCGACATGTCGGGACAAACCCCCAGTAATCCCGATACTCGGGACTGCACGCCCCTTATCAACCTTACTATGCGGGAGGCCCCGAGACGTCTGGCCCGGCAGCCTAAAAATCCGAGACTTCATTGTCTCCCTCACCTTTGCCATTCCCCTCCATTCGCTCTGGGCATTCGGAACTGGCGATTGGGCAAAACCCACACTCCATCCCACTGGGGACTTTGCGCAGGGGCTCCGGGGACCCGACTTTGCGGATCAGGTCGATCAGCCCGCTCACAAAGCTATCGTTAACTGCGGCGGCGGGGATCGGGACCCGATGGTCATGGTAGACCACCATGCCGTCAAATGCCATCTCTCTATACTGTCTGAACGCCTTTGGCATTGAGTACATGTAGGTCATCACCTGTACGTGGTCTGAGGGCGTCGGCTGACCGGTTTTCACGTCGTAGATGACGCCTCTGTTCCCGGAAATGGCGATGAGATCGGGCCTGCCTCCCAGGGTCGCGATGGAGCCCTTCAACACGAAACGGTTCTGGCGCTCGATGAACACCGTCTTGCCCTCCGCCTCCAGGTCTGTGCGCACCCGATTTAGGAGCTCGGTGTGCTTCATCTGCCACGTGGCGCTATCGAAGGTGTCGGGGACCCGGGCGTACTTCTGGTAGTGGGCCTTGAACCAGGCCGCCCACTCGCAGGAGTTATCGCCGACCAGCAGTTTCGTCAGCCACGTTACCCAGATATACGGCTTCTCCCGCTTCTCAGCCATCTATCCCCTCCATCAGGTCCATCGTTAGCACAATCGTACCATAAAGCAAATGGTAATCTGCACTGGAGAAGTCAATTCTCCAGTGCGTGTAGATCAGCTTCACCCGCCCGCCCAATCACCACCAGATGTTATAATCCATCATTCTATCGGACAGGGGCCTATAGGCATTCTATCGGACAAAGGTCTGTAGGCCCGGGTTTAGAAAGCACACGGGGAATGAAGAAGCTTATAGAGGGGGCCAAGGGGCTGGGCTTAGACCTCTCCCCCGACCAGTTAGAGAAATTCAGGTTATACTATCGAGAGCTTGTGCAGTGGAACCGGCGGGTCAACCTGACCCGTATTGTTGGATACGAGGATGTACAACTGAAGCATTTTCTCGACTCTCTGACCGTGGTCGGGGCCCTTCCGCCGGGCGACTGGGCCTCTTTGAAGGTGCTGGATGTAGGCAGCGGGGCCGGACTGCCCGGGGTGCCGCTGAAAATCCTATATCCTGAGATCGAGATGTGGCTCCTGGATTCGGTGAGAAAAAAGACGGCCTTCCTAGACCATCTGGTCGAAGTCCTGGAGCTCGGGAATGTACGAGTCCTCACCGGGAGGGCAGAGGCCCTGGCCCACGACCCCGCTCTGAGAGAGACCTTCGATGTGGTGCTTTCCAGGGCGGTAACAGCCTTGACGTCGCTGCTGGAGCTTACACTGCCCTTTTGCAAGGTAGGAGGCAGGGTCATCGCCCAGAAAGCAGCATCTTATGAATCGGAGCCCGGCTGTTTACAGAGGGCGCTGGAGTTGCTGGGTGGCCGGCTGGAAGGGGCGATACCGGTTGATGTCCAGGGCCTCAGCCCCGAGAGACGATTGGTTGTGGTGTCAAAGGTGAGTCCCACGCCGGCCAAATATCCCCGCCGGTCCGGCGTCCCCACTAAACGGCCCCTATAGTACGAGAATCTAACCATGGCTGATTCCCAATCAGATACCCAGTCCGTCTCTGGCGTCATAGCCCTGTCAGTTCTCAGGAAGCGCCTGCTAAGTATCCCCAACCTGATAGCCGTTCTCATCGCCTTCTCCGTCAGCTACTTCCTAGTCGTAAAGTTCGATTTCGATCTGGGAGGTACCTGGGAAACGATCCGGCAGAACAATCTTCTCTGGTATGCCCTGGCCTTTCCCGTTTATTACATGATCTTCCCTCTCAGAGCAATACGCTGGCGGGTGCTCCTGGAGGACTCCGGGTGCTCGGGTGTCACGGGCCCAGGTAGGATTTCCATCCTTCGACTAGCGGAGATCTCGTTCCTGGGATGGTTCCTGAACACGGTCACCATATTTCGAATGGGCTTTCTGTATCGATGCTACCAGCTTTCAAGCAGGTTGAAGAGCAACTTTGCCCTGGTGGCCGGGGGCCTCTTCGCCGAGCGGGTCCTGGATACCGTGGTCACCTTCGGACTTCTGGGGCTAGCGGCCCTGGGCCTGTTGAGCTCACATTGGAGCCCCGTTGTTAGCTACGTCCTGCTTGGCGGGCTGGTGACCTCCCTGGTCATTGGGGGCGTGCCCATGGCTATGATCCTGGTTGGAATGAGGCCTCCTCGTTTCATGCCGGAAAGATTCAAGGAGGGCTATGGGAGCTTTAGGGATGGCACGCTTAAGAGCTTCCGGCGGTGGCCCAGGCTGGTGGTCCTGAGCCTGGCCATCTGGAGTTTTGAGACGGCCCGCCTCATGCTTGTGGTCGAGTCCCTGGACCTCTCCTTGAGTATTCCAATGGCCCTGTTCGTGGCCCTGAGCGCTTCGCTGATCACCCATTTCCCCATTACCCCCGGGGGCCTGGGCCTGGTCGAGGCGGGCATGACCGGGCTCCTGGCTATGACCCTGGCCCCCGAAGAGGCCCTCTCCGTGGCGCTGCTCGATCGGTCCATCAACTATCT
>JACZVB010000268.1 GCA_022572865.1 Chloroflexota bacterium
GGGCCCGGGTCACCCAGGGCGGGCATGGAGACCATGATGAGGTCGGGCCTCACCTTCACCAGTTCCTGGTAGCGGAATCCCAGATTGCCCATCACCCTGGGACTGTAGTTCTCGATTACCACATCGCTCAGCCCTACAAGCTCCAGGAATAAGCGCTTGCCATTCTTGTGCCCCAGGTCGATGGCGATGCTCAGCTTGGCGCGGTTGACCTCGTTGAAGGTGGCAACGGTGTTGTATGGCCGCGGGTGGTTGGACTCCTGGGTGTGTAGGGCTATGTTGCCTATCGCTCTGCCCCAGGGCAGCTCGACCTTGATTACCTGGGCCCCGAGCTGGCCCAGCACCCTGGTGGCCACCGGCCCGGCTATTACGTTGGTGAGGTCGATGACCCGCACATGATGCAGGGGCAGCGGGCCAGCCTTTCTGTTTGACAATCGGGTCTCTTTCTAGATTACGTTCAGGTCTGCCAGCCCGGAAAGCTCCTGGGAGGAGCGACCAAGGAGCTGGCAATAGATCTGCTGGTTGTGCTCGCCCAAGAGGGGGGCCCTCGCCGGTTGACCCGGGTCCTTGGGCGCAGCAAATGGAGACCTGGGATACTTGAGGGGCCCGGCGACGGGATGGTCGATGGCCACGAAGAAATCCCGTGCCTTATGCTGTGGGTCTTCCATCACCTCTGGGATGGACTGCACCATGGTGAAGGGTATTCTTATTTCCTGGGCAAGGGCCTGGGCCTCTTCCCTGGTGTGGCCCTTCAGCCAGTCCGTAATGATCTGGTCGATCTCGTCGGCATGTCCGTTCATAGCTCCCAGGACCTCTGGGTCGGCTAGGCGAGGATTACCCGTGAGCAGTGCAATCCCCTCGGGGTTGCTGGGCGAGTAGTGAACGTGTATCCATCCGTCTTTGCACGGCAGCAGGGTAGAAGGGTATGGGGCACGTGGTTCGCGCCTGATCAGGCGGGTGCCGGCCCGCCGGGGCAGTACGCCATCATGCTCCAGCGTCGTGAAGACCGATACGCCGTCAAGGGTGGCGGCCAGGGCCTCTATGGTGGACACGTCGATGTACTGGCCCTCTTCCGTGTAGTCTCTGTAGTTCAGGGCGGCCAGGATGGCCATGGCGGCGGCCAGCCCGCCCTGGTACTCCGCCTGATATCCGCCGGCTTTCAGGGGCTCCCGGTCTTCATCACCCGTTAGATACATATACCCGCTCATGGCAAAGGCCACTAGCTCGCAACCTTCGTAATCCCGATAAGGGCCGTCCTGGCCGAAGTAGGATATGGAAGCCATGATAAGGCCGGGGTTGGCCTCCTCCAGGTCTGGGTACCCGAGGCCCAGCTCAGCCAGGTATCCGGGCTTGAAACTCTCCACCAGGATGTCGGTCCTTTTGACCAGCTCCTTGAGGATCGACTTCGCCCCATCGGCCTCGATGTTCAGGGTGATGCTTTTCTTACCGGCATTGAGGTACAGGAAGGGGGCGCTGGCCTCGATTGAGGGCACGTCGTTCAGAAAGGGACCCATCCTTCGGGTGCAGTCTCCGACGACGGAGGCCTCTATCTTGATCACCTGAGCGCCTAGGTCAGACAGAACCTTGGTGCAGTAGCCGCCCGATATCCCCTCACTGAGGTCAAGGACATTCAGCCCCGCCAGAGCCGGACCAGTCAAGCTATCAGTCTCCCAGCCGGAGGATGGTTGCAGATGAACTGGACCAAGTAGTTGAGCCTCCCGAGTGAATATCCCGTCCCTCGGGTGAGCTTATTCTATGCCCACCTGAGATGCAAGCTCCAAGAGGCGGGCATTCGAGGTCATGGGACACGGGCCTGCTGAGGCGATGTATACGTTTGGATGGAATGGCAGATGAGGGCAGTGCAAGACATCGCCCGATGCGAGCAGATGGACTAGCTTATGACCGAGCCGTCACGTCCTGTGCGGCTCGGGCCGGGTCCCGAGTATCGGGACGAGTCGGGGGTTGCTTCAGACACCCGTGGGCCCCGCCCAGGCGCTGGAAGTCTCGAGAGCGTCTGGCCAGTTGACGCCGGAAGTAGATTACGCCCACATCCAGAAGGCCCAGTTTTTGTGGCCGCTCGAGATTTAGCCTGTCCTTCTTGAACACCACCAGGTCTTCCTTTTCGTTGATGGCCACTACTGCGGCGGGCTTTCGCCAGAGATAGTACCAGAGGTCCTGCCAGACCCGGCCAAATACAGTCCTGGGCTTCTTACAGATGGTAAAGGTCCACATACGGGTGTTGTGTTCGTCCACCGGCACGCCCCAGCGCATGTGGACAAAGGTGCCGACGCAAACACGGACTATGGTGGGCATCTGGAAATTATGGTTGTAAGTGGCCCAGGCCTTCTCTCCAGTCGCCGTCTGGAGCGAGCCGGCGATCGGGGTCTTGGGAGCGCTGAGTCGACGCCACCAGGCGCGCCGTGGCCATTTACCTAAACCCTCATAATCCGCCTGGCCGAAACGCACCTTCTCTTGAAGCAGCGTGACGTAATTGTCGCCCTCTTCAACTATCTTAGCCGCACTTATGTACACGGGTTTGGGACGGAGGAAGGGAAACCTCCAATCGATTAGCCGCCAGAAGTTCAGACCACGGTGCAGGTAGAACTCGTGGTAGTCTATGCCCTGGTTTACCGGCTCGGTCCAGTTGACCTCCCAGTCCTTGACCCGGGTGTACCGGCGTCCGTTCAGGGTCGGGTCTGCGAACTCCCAGGGTAGGTCCTCTTCCAGGGGGACGGGCTCGGTCTCCCCCATCCAGATAAAAACGATTCCCTGCCACTCAGCGGTCGGATAGCGCCGCCCTCGCATCTTGCCAACCATGCGTGAATCAGGGCTCTCTATGAGGCCTGCAACACACATGCCGGTTTCATCGAAGGTGTATCCGTGGTAGGGGCAGGTAACGGTCCCCTTGAACTCGCAGAAGCCGCGGGAGAGGCGTGCGCCGCGGTGGGGACACCAATCGCTGAGGGCAACCACATCGCCGTTTACGCCCCGGAACAGGACCAGCTCGTCGCCCAGCATCTTCAGGTGGGCGGGCTTTCTCCCTATCTTCTTGGCCCAGATGCCGGGGTACCAGTACTCGCGGAAGCCGACCTTGGGACAGTAGTCGAAGGGCCCTATCTGGGTAGCGCCGAAGGCCTCGTCCCGGTCTTCACGGTCACGGACTACCTGGGGTTCCTTTGTTCTGGGTGCGGTAACGACCATAGCTTGCTACCTTTCTTCATTGACCGGGGTAGGGGCCCTTGCCTCGATGATGATGTTACCGGAAATCTCAGACTGTGTACAGAGTCTGTATTCGTCAAGTCGATCTGGCCCAAGGGTGAATCCTGGTGGTGGAGCATACTT
>JACZVB010000269.1 GCA_022572865.1 Chloroflexota bacterium
CGCCGGGCGGAAAGTAGAGGGGTGAACCCCCAGCAATCTCCAGTTCGGCTCCCTGTGCCGGTTTGGGCCAGATGTTCGTTTTCACCACCTCTTCGATCTGGAGATCGGCGCCCTCGGACCCGAGGGCCTGGAGATTACCACCAGTGAAGTCCGGGAACGGTGGGTCACGCGGGCCCAGTTTTTAGATAGGCAAAAACAAAACTCTTGACTGCTATTGGCTCATTTGAGATTATCAGAAGGAGGGTGCCGCATATGAGTGATGACGGTGAGGTTCTTGTTGCCCAATTGCAACAGTTAGTTGGTACCGAAATGACAGTGACTGCCCAGGAGGCGGTAGGACGGGCAGCCTGATTTTCCTGGTTTACGACATTACATACACTAATCAGCGCGGAGAGCGCCTGGCCGTCAACCGCGAGCGGCTTGTGTATCAACTCCCGCGCCGGCAGTAGACGTCGTTCCCTGACTCCCCATGGACCAGCATCAGCCATACAAACCTCTGGCAGGCGTCACCGTCCTTGAGTATGGCCATTATGTGGCCGGCCCCTACTGCGCTCGCCTGCTGGCCGATGCCGGGGCCCGGGTTATCAAGGTGGAGCCACCCCAGGGCGATGTCTCGCGTCGGCGTGGCCCCTTTCCCGGCGACCTGCCTCACCAAGACAAGAGCGGTTTGTTTCACTATCTCAACGCAGGGAAAGAGGGCATCACCCTGAACCTTTTTCACCCCACTGGGCGCGAGCTTTTACGTGGGCTGCTGAAACATGCCGACATCTTTGTGGAGGACAGTCCGCCAAAGATAATGGAGGAGTTGGGGTTGGAGTGGAAATCCCTTCACGAGCTGAACCATCGACTTATCGTCACCTCCGTCACCCTCTTTGGACAGGACGGGCCCTACCGCGACTACCAGGGCGACGACCTGATTCTCGCCAGCATGGGAGGCCTCGCCTATGGCACCCCCGGCTTTCCAGATGAGACCGTTGGGGGCCTTGAGGAACCGCCCCTGAGTTCGGCAACATCGGTGGCCGGGTTCACCAGCGGCGTTATGGCCGCCTCGGCGACGTTTATGGCCCTACTTGCCCGACTGCAGACTGGCCAGGGCCACCACGTGGACGTGTCCCAGCACGCCACTGTGGCAGCGCTAATGACATGGGATGTGGCCACGGCCTCTTATTTAGGAGTGCCCAAGGGACGGCCTCCTAACCTGGGGCCGGGCCCCATGCCCAACGTCTATTTGCCCTGCAAGGACGGGTACGTGGCTATTGTGGCATTTATCGATCACCACTGGCGAAAGCTGGTGGACATCATGGGCAATCCCGAGTGGGCCCAGACTTCCCTCTTTGACACCCAGGCCTCCCGTGCCGAATACTGGGATGCCCTCCTTCCCAACTTGGAAAAGTGGGTCATGGCTCACACCAGGGAAGAGATCTTCCAGATGACGCAGCCAAGAGGAGTTCCCTGCTTCCCAGCTTTGGAGGTGGGGGAGGCGGTGGACTCCGACCAGGTGAGGGAGCGCGGTTTTCTCAGGGAGGTGAGGTTGGATGGCAGCGCCCTCGCTGGCATGCCGCACAATCCCCTTCGGTTTTCCCACGGGTACGCCACTTCCGGCAGGCCGGCGCCTCGCCTTGGGGAGCACACGGTGGAGGTGCTGGAGGAGTTCCTGGGGTACGATCGCCAGGATATTGCGCGGATCCACGCATTGGGAGTGACGTAGGTGTCCAATGACCGCTAGCAGGCTTCCCTTGGATGGGATCAGGATACTCGATCTTGGGCAATCGGTGGCTGTCCCTGTGGCGACGCTATGGCTGGCCTACATGGGGGCCCAGGTGGTACGCATCGAAAGCAGGTACCGAGGGATTACCATGCGGAACTGGCCCCCTTTCGCCAACGGCATTCCCGGGGAGAACCGAAGCGGCCTTGGCAATCTTTTTGCCTGCAATAAGCTAAGCTGCACCCTCGACCTGTCCAAGCCCCTTGCAAGGGATTTGGTAAGGGAACTGGTGTGCATCTCCGATGTGGTGGTGGAGAACTTCTCTACAGGTGTTGCGGAGCGCATGGGCTTTGGGTATCAAGAGCTATCCGCCCTGCGCCCAGACCTGATCATGGTTTCCCTGGCAGCCTTCGGTCGAAGTGGGCCGATGAAGGGGGGTGTGGGGTTCCACAGTGCCGTGGCCCTCTTCAGCGGGCTGTCTGCTATTACCGGTTACCCAGGGGGCCATCCGCGCATTCCAGGCTCCGTCCTGCCGGATGTGGTCAGTGGGACCTACGTGGTTCTGGCGTTGGTCCAGGCCCTCTATAACCGAGCCATGACCGGTCAGGGCCAGTACGTGGAGCTGGCTATGACGGAGAACGTCATGAGCATCATGCCCGAGGCCATAATCGACTACACCCTCAATGGCCGGCAGCACCGCCGCATGGGAAACGGTGATATCGTCAAAGCCCCCCACGGCATCTATCCCTGTCGCGGCGACGATGCCTGGATCAGTATCTCCGTGGAGGACGAAGCCCAGTGGGAGGCACTCTGCCGCTTAGCGGAGCATCCCGACTGGTTGGAGGATCAGCGCTTTGCCGGCGGTCTGGCTCGCTGGCGCCACCAGGAGGACCTGGACCGGCTTTTGGCAGAGTGGACCCGACGAGGAGAGCCCTATGAGCTGATGCACCTGCTCCAGCAGGCGGGTGTTCCTGCCGGCCCAGCTCTCAGCACTAAAGGGCTCCTGGAGGACCCTCACCTTCAGGCCCGAGGCGACATAGTCACCACCGATCATCCGGAGGTGGGGACGCGGTCTATGATAGGGATTCCCTGGCGCATCAGCGGCCTTCCCCCGGTGGAGTATAGGCCGGCTCCCCTATTTGGTCAGCACGTCTCCCTTGTCCTGGGCCAACTCCTTGGCTTGCCGGAGGGGGAGATACAGCGCCTGGTAGATGAAGGGGTCGTTGCTTGAAGGAGATAGCCGTGGAGATGAAAACCTTGTATTTCGAGGATGGCAAAGAGGGGGATGCCATCCCCTCCATCACCAGAAACATCAAGCTGATGAACATGGTGATGTGCCAAGGGGCCACCTGGGACTTCCACCGCTACCACTACGATACAGAGTTCGTCCAGCAAAAGGGGTTTGCCAAACCTTTCCTGGATGGCCAGATGCTGGGCGCCTACCTGGGGCATTTCTTCACCGGCCGGGCAGGCGTTGACGGCACCATCAAGAAGCTGGGCTTTCGCTTTACCAGCTTAGTGTACCCAGGGGATGTGCTCACGTGCATGGGACAGGTGATTCGTAGGTCGCAGCAAGGAGAGCAAGGGTTTGTAGAGTGTGACCTGTGGATAGAAAACCAGAAGGGGGAGCGGGT
>JACZVB010000270.1 GCA_022572865.1 Chloroflexota bacterium
GGGTGTGGAACTCCTTTTCGAAGTTCATTACGTAGTGAGGTATGCCGAGGATGCGGCAAACCCGGCGGGCGTCGTCGGTGTCCTCGGCGGTGCAGCACCTCTTGTTCTGCCGGGCATAGCCCGGGGCCTGAGGTGGGGAGAGGCGCATGGTGATGCCCACCACGTCGTATTCCTGCTGTGTTAGAAGGTAGGCGGTCACGGCGGAGTCGACACCCCCGCTCATGGCGACTACTACTCGGGGCTTTGGCATTGAAGATTTCCTGGGTTTCGGTTCTCTCCGAGCATATCACGACGACCTGGGAACAGGCAATTAGAGGGAAAGAGAGTGAGGCCGTTTAATAAGTCCTATAAAGCGGGAAGTGCCCCGACGCCGAGTCCCGAGTATCGGGACGAGTCGGGGCCGGGGGTTTGGGGGTGTCCCCCAAATCTAATTTCCTCCCCCTTCCTCGCCAGGAAGGGGGACAGGGGGATGGTCGAAAGTGTTAGTAAACACTCTCGGAGGGCTATCGTTGACCAGCGATGCTCCAGTGATACAATTGGAGATGAAGACATCCTGGGAGGGTCTAGGGCTGGAGACGGCAGAACAAGCTAGAAAGATAACGGAGATAGCCTCGGACAGGCAGGCCTCCGATATTCTTCTGCTGGATGTGCGGAAGGTATGCGGGTTCACCGACTATTTCGTGATAATGAGCTCTCTTACCGCCCGGCACACAGAGGCCCTGCGCCATGAGATCGAGTCGGGGCTCAGGGACGACGGCGTCCATATGCTGCACAGAGAAGGGACCAGCGCCTCGGGGTGGGTGCTTCTGGACTACGGCGACGTGGTGGTCCACATCTTCTCGCCGGAGGAGCGGGACTACTACAAGCTGGACGAGTTGTGGGAAAAGGCCACTACGGTAGTCCGGATTTTGTAAACTAGTACCTGGCTGCGGAAAACCGCGTCAAAATGTCAGCCCCACATTGGGGACGCACTGGTGATCTGCCACCCACCGAACCATCCCTTCGATGGGACTCAGGACAGGCCTTTTCCGGAAGGGGGAAAGAGTATTCTGGGCCCGACCTGTCGGGACAGGATCCCCTGCCCAATGGGCACGTCCCCTTGGGCGTCCCCTAATACCTAATTGTGGCAAACAGAGTCATCTTCACCGAGACAGTAAGCAAGCAGGTCAGATACAAACGATGGTAACGTTGACTTGTGACAGCAAGAGACCCCCACATTGGGCAAGCTAATCATCTTTCTGTTCTGTGATCCATGGGTCCAGGCTACGATCGTAGGAGAACAGCTCCTCATCCGAGCAGAAGATGGAGATCTCCTTTTCTGCGTTCTCCCGGGAATCGGACCCGTGGACCAGGTTGCGGCCTATGTCCAGGCCGAGGTCTCCTCGGATCGTCCCCGGCTGTGCCTTGGCAGGGTCGGTGGCGCCCATGGTGCTGCGGACCACCTCGACCGCGTTCAGCCCTTCGAACACGATGGCTACTATGGGACTTGAGGTTATGAACTGGACCAGGCCCTGGAAGAACGACTTTCCTTCGTGGATGGCGTAGTGCTTGCCACACAGGTCCCTGTCCATCCGGAGCATCTTCATCCCCACTATCTTAAGGCCCCTGGCCTCTATGCGGGCTATGACCTGGCCCGAGAGGCCCCGCTGGACTGCATCGGGCTTCAGGAGTACAAGGGTTCGTTCCATGGCGCTTTTATCTCCTTTAGGGTTTTAGATATCTGTTGTGTTAGATTCTGGGAGCCCCCTTGGGACTTTTGGCTGACGCTAATGCTTGTTACCCGCTCGCCTTACCTCATGCCCAGGGGACGGGGCCCCTTAACACCCCGGGCTTGCATCCTGGAATGATGGGGCGGTGTTGCTTTCTAATTTACCATAGGGGCTTGCTGCTTGTTGTGTTGGGTTCCGGGAGCCGCCTTGGGCCAATTGGCTGATGCTAATGCTTGTTACCCACTCGCCCTCCCTGGGAGTGTTTATAACGTTTCGACCATCCCCTCCGATACGCCTCGACTAGTCGGGACTATCGAGACCTGTATCCCCCATCCTAGCCTTCCCCCCTGAGTGGGGAAGGAATGGCCTCCTCATGCCCAGGGGATGGGGCCCCTGGCACAGATGGCGAAGGACTAGTTGCCCTTACCGATGAGTAGTCCATAAGTGGTTACCGGAATTACGGGTGGTGTTAATGGATGTTATCCTGTTCCGGATTTGGCCCTGGAGGGCCGGGTGATGGAGGGCCGGCGTAGGTACAGGGGCTCCAGTGTTGCCGGGTCATCGGCCTTACCTCCCTCTATTTTCTGCAGGCCCAGCTGCCCCAGGCACAGGAGCCTGGGGTCGGGGTGCTCGGCTTCGACCACCAGGGCCCGGGGCCCCAGAAGCTCCTTGAGCCGGGCGGCGACATCGGGCGAGACCTGGCCACAGAAAATCGTGGGCTCCCGAACTCGGGGGCACAGGTCATCCAGGGTGGTTATGTGCTCCGGCATCACCCTATCGACCAGGCCTCCGGTCCACTTGAAGAGGGCCGCTGCCAGCTCGCCTCTTCCCGCTTCCAGGATGGGGCATACCGCCAGGCCCGTGGCGGCGTAGGGATAGGCCCAGGCTTCCAGGGTGCTTATCCCGACGAGGGGAGCTCCTGTTGAGATGGCCAGGCCCTTGGCCGTTGCCATGCCCACCCGCAGTCCAGTAAAGCTGCCGGGCCCCCTGGCAACTACTATTCCCTGGAGATCGTGCAACTCGATGGCTGCCTTTTTCAGAAGGTAGCGGAGGGAGGGTATCAGCTCCGCCGTGTGGTTCTGATTGGTCCGCCAGGCCAGCTCTCCGACCAGGCCCGAACTGTCCACGAGGGCCAGGCCCAGGATTTTGGTTGCGGTATCTATTACCAGGTACAACTATCCTCCCGTGATGCCCGTTTATTCTACTGTGATGCCGGTTGCGGGGGCGGAGAAAGATGCCGAAAACCTATCGAGGAGGGCCTGGTGACGCTGCCCCCTGGCTTCCAGGGTGATCGTCCGATTGTCGGCCCCGTCAACGTCGATCTTGATAGTCAGGTTCTCCGGTGGAAGGAGGGGGCCCGCCTTCTCGGCCCACTCGACGACACAGACGCCGCCCCTGTCAAAATACTCCTGCAGGCCCAGGTCTTCCATCTCTAAGATATCGTCGAGCCGGTAAAGGTCGATGTGGTACAGGGTCATCCGGCCCTGGTACTCGGCGATGAGGACGAAGGTGGGGCTCCGGGCGTACTCCATCACCCCCAGCCCCCAGGCGATACCCTGGGTCAAGCAGGTCTTGCCGGCCCCCAACTCGCCGGTCATCAGCAGGGCCTCGCCCCCTTCCAGAGCCT
>JACZVB010000271.1 GCA_022572865.1 Chloroflexota bacterium
GTCCTGGGGGCCGGCACCCTGGGGCTTCGCTGGATATCGGAGCCCTGGCACCTGTACCTCGCCTTCGTGATATCCGCCCTGGGTTTCGCCTTTGCCGTCGTAGTCCCGGTCAACGCCCTCATAGCCCGCTGGTTCGAGCGCCGCCGGGGGATAGCCATGGGCATCACCTACACCGGCGTGGGGGCGGGGGGCGTAGTAGTCACTCCCTTAGTCAGTATTTTCATCTCTCTGGTGGGTTGGGAGACCACCACCACCATCCTGGCCCTGGTGGTCTTGGGCCTTCTGATTCCACTGAGCCTTCTGGTGGTGCGCTCAGACCCTTATGTCATGGGCCTGCGCCCCGACGGCCGGCCCGACCAGGGCACCTCGAGATTATCAGACCGGGCCGGGGGTCGGCCCCGGCATAGCGCTCCCCTGGCAGGGGTCTCCCTGGCCCAGGCGGCCCGCACCGCCCGCTTCTGGATCGTCGGGGCCCTCTTCTTCGTGGCCCTGGGCTCCTCCTTCGGGACCTTCTCTCAGACCTTGCCCTTCCTGAACGACCTGGGCTACTCCTCCAGCATCGGGACCATCCTTATCAGCATCAACGGGGCTGTGGTCATAGCCAGTAAATTCTTCTTCGGATACCTGAGCGACCGGGTCCCGGCCAAGACGATCCTCATGTTTGCGACCATGGGCGCCGTGGCCGCTCCCCTCCTGATGCTATCGGTATCTACCTGGGACGCCCCCAGGTGGCTGGCTCTAGGCATTCCCCTGATCCTGGGGACCGCAGCCACCGCCTTCACCATCCTGGTGCCCATCGTCAGCGCCTCGGCCTTCGGCCTGCGTCACATAGGCGCCATCTCCGGCGCCCTGGGCAGCTTCGCAATGCTGGGCATGGCCGCCGGCCCAGCTGTTATCGGGGGCCTCTTCGTCGTCACCGGCAGCTACACCGTCCCCGCATCCATATTCACAGGTTGCATGGTTGTGGTCATCGTGATGCTGGCCCGGGGCCCCTCTCTGGGACACCGAAGGGTGCCCGGACCGCCCAGGCGCGACCTCGCAACGGTCCAGCGTACCGATGCTTAATCGAGGGAGCCCCCAACTAGGGCCGCTCCCCATTCGATGGTGGAAATGATGGAAAACAGGTACGACCTGGTCGTCATAGGAGGCGGAATCCTCGGCCTGGCGACGGCCCTGGAGCTATCCCGCAGGTTTCCCCGATACACTACCCTGGTGGTAGAGAAAGAGAAGGGGCTGGCCGGCCATCAGACGGGGCACAACAGCGGAGTCATCCACTCCGGCATCTACTACAAGCCGGGCTCCTTGAAGGCGAGGAACTGCGTCGCCGGGGCCCGAGCCCTCAGGGAGTTCTGCGATGAGCACGGTATAAATTACCAGCTTTGCGGGAAGGTGGTCGTGGCCTCCGACCCGTCGGAGGTGCCGGCCCTGGAGGAGCTTCACCGCAGGGGCGCCGCCAACGGGGTCCCGGGGCTGGAGATGATCGGGCCGGAACGGCTGAAGGAGCTGGAGCCCCATGCCCGGGGGGTCAAAGCCCTCTACTCTCCCGAGACCGGCATCATCGACTACGCCCAGGTCACCGAGGCCTACGCCAGGGCCTACTGTGAAAATGGTGGCGAGATACTGACAGGGGCCAGGGTCACGGGCATTGAACGCTCAGGCGGACGGATAAACCTGATCACCACCCGGGGAGACATCTCGACTACTTACCTGATCAACTGCGCCGGCCTCTATGCCGATGCCATCGCCGGCATGATGGGCGTCGGCAAGGACCTGATGATCATACCCTTTAGGGGGGAGTACTATAACCTCACCCCAGAGGCCAGATGCCTGGTCAAGGGGCTGATATACCCCGTGCCCGATCCCGATTTCCCCTTCCTGGGAGTACACTTCACCAGAGGCGTCCGGGGAGGGGTGGAGGCGGGGCCAAATGCCGTCCTGGCCTTCGCCAGGGAAGGCTACAGGATAACTGACTTCGACCTGTCGGAGTTAGTAGAGACGTTGGGCTTCCCGGGATTTTGGTTCATGGCAGCCAGGTACTGGCGGACCGGGCTCAAGGAATTCCATCGCTCGTTGAGCAAGAAGGCCTTTGTCAGGGCCCTTCAGAAGCTACTGCCCGACATAGAAGAGCGACACCTTCAGGAGAGAGGCGCGGGGGTCAGGGCCCAGGCCGTGGAGCGAAACGGCCTCCTGGTGGACGATTTTCGCATAAGCGAGACGGAGAACGCCATACATGTGAGGAACGCCCCCTCGCCTGGGGCTACCGCATCCCTGACCATCGGCCGCGATATCGTCGCCATGGCGGAGAGATCGTTCCCGCTGAAGCCTTAGCGACCGGGACAGGCGAAGGGAAACAATCAGGGCCACACCCGAAATCGTCGACATCCACATGCACATCTACCGGACCCGGGAGTGGGGACTCCGTCGCAAGCAGACCCTCCAGATATGGGAGTACGGTGATAAGCCCGACGTGCGCTCTACACAGTCCAGCGGTAGCCCCCAGGAGGCGGTAGCCGACATCGAGGAGGCCGGCTTTTCCAGGGCACTAGTCGCCAATCTCTTCACCATTGCTCAAGCTATCGACTTCGCTGTCTTTAGCCTGCCCGACGGAACCAGCGAGGGAGAAAGGTCCAGGGCCATCGAGGAGATAGAATCGTCGCCCGGACGGCTGCTCAAGGAGTTCAACACCTGGGCCTGTGACCTGGCCCGGGCCAACCCCAAGCTCATCCCTTTCATAGCTGCCGACCCGACTGCACTGCCCGGGAGGGCGGGAGCGACCCACGTGAGAGAGATGGTGGAAAGCCATGGGGCCCGGGGCATCAAGCTCCACCCCGTCCTCCAGGAGTTCGAGATGGGAGACCCCCGAATGTGGCCCGTATACGAGACCTGCCAGGAGCTGGGCATCCCCATACTGGCCCACTCGGGCCCGGCCCGAGACCGAAGTCCCTTCGGCGAGCCCAGGGCCTTCGCCCCGGTCCTGGAGGCATTCCCCGGGCTTACCATTATCATCGCCCATCTGGGAGGCGGGGCTTGGGAGCAGGCCCTGGAGATAGCCCGGGCCTATCCCAACGCCTATTTCGATAGCTGTGAGATCATCGAGTGGACGGGAGGCACCACCGCCCCCACCGACGAGCAGCTTGCCCGGCTTATAAAGGACATAGGGCCCCAGCGGGTGATGATGGGATCAGACTACCCATTCTATGATTTGCGGGGCAGCGTGGAGCGGGTCATGGACCTGCCCCTCCTCTCCCAGGAGGAGAAGGAGGCGATGCTGGGGGCCAACGCCCTTCGCATACTGGGGCTATAGGCCTATGAACTCCCTGGCGTTCT
>JACZVB010000272.1 GCA_022572865.1 Chloroflexota bacterium
GGCCCTGCTCTTTGAGCTTTGCCAGTCTTTCCAGCTTACTATCGGAGGTCTTTCGTGTGGAAGAAGTCACCCGGGAAGACTCGACGATGAAGTATCGATCTTACTGCTAACACTGCCTGTCCCGACAGGCCAATGCTAGCAGATATTCCCCTGCCTTACAAGCAAAAGCACACGAAGCCGTTTAATAAGCTCCTCCAAATGGGAAGTGCCCCGACTCGTCCCGATACTCGGGACTTCGCGTCGGGACCGGGAGGTTGGGGGCGAAGAGGCTATTCCTTCCCCCACTGGGGAGAAGGCTAGGGCCTGTCCTGAGCTTGTCGAAGTAATGGGGGTGCCCCCTAGGCTATTGTTTCCCCTCTATCCCCTGGTAAGCATTGAGAGTACACAACACTTTCTAAACCACCCTGAACAATAGATAAGGGGGGTTCTACCCCCTTGGCGGGGGTTTGGGGGTGCCCCCCAATCATTTAATTCCCCCCTTCCTGCCAGGAAGGGGGGACCAAGGGGGGATGGTCGAAACTTTTGTTAAACACCCTCCCGCGGCCCAGACGCTGGCCCCCCCCTGATGCTACAATGTCACAGTAAAGTACAATGTCGCAGTAACGTTACAATATCGTAGTAACGCTAAATGAAAGTTGGAGTCCCCTGCCGCTGAACACCCTACAGGCTGACCAGAGACCCGTGACCGTATGCCGGGGCCGTGAGTTCCTCTGGGGCTCCCGCACCTACGTAATGGGAATCATAAACGTGACCCCCGACTCCTTTTCCGGCGATGGCCTGGGTAACAGCGTCGACGCGGCCCTGACCCAGGCCCTTCGCTTCGAAGAGGATGGCGCCGACATTCTGGACGTGGGGGGGCACTCCACCAGGCCCGGCCATACGCCCATCACCCTACAGGAGGAGCTTCGCCGTGTGGTCCCGGTCATCGAGCGCCTGGCCCGGGAGACCAGTCTCCCCATCAGCATCGATACCTTCTTCTCGCAGGTGGCCCTCAGAGCCCTTGATTGTGGGGCCTCCATGGTCAACGACCAGTGGGCCCTCAACTACGATCCGGAGATGGCAGGCGTTGTTGCCGAGGCCGGCGTTCCAATAGTCTTGATGCACAATCAGCATGACACAGAGTATTCAGACCTCATCCCCGATATCTCAGCCAGCCTCAAGGAGAGCATGACCAAGGCCCGGCAGGCGGGCATTCCCCGGGAGAACATCATCGTCGACCCTGGGCTCGGGTTCGGCAAGACCCTTGAGCACAACCTGGAAGTGGTACGCCGCCTCTCGGAGCTGACAGGCCTCGCCTCTGCTCTCCTGGTGGGCCCATCCCGTAAGTCGATGATAGGCCGGGTCCTGGATCTGCCCGTGGACCAGCGGGTGGAGGGCACCGGGGCCGTTCTAGCTCTGTCGATAGCCAACGGAGCAGACATAGTGCGGGTCCACGATGTAAAGGAGATGGTGAGGGTCTGTCGAATGACCGATGCGATAGTAAGAGGCCTGAGTGCTCAACATCCCCAGTAGTGGAAGGATGACAGAGTGAGGGTTTCCAAATGGTGAACACCAGCATAGGCCATAACGTGAGAGTGTACCTGGGTCTCGGGTCCAATCTGGGGATCAAAGAGGCAAACCTGGCCCAGGCATTGAAGCTGCTTCCTCCCCAGGTCACTGTGGCCGAGGTGTCCTCCATATACCATAGCGAGCCGGTAGGCTACAAGGACCAGCCCTGGTTTCTCAACATCGTATGCAGCGCCTATACCGATCTTACACCAGAGGGACTCCTGGACTACGTGAAGCACATCGAGACCCAGCTTGGCCGCTCCCTCAGCTTACGTGATGCCGCTCGCCCCCTCGATATAGATATCCTCTTCTACGGGGACCAGGTCATGGAGACGGACCGCCTCATCATTCCCCACCCACGCATACCGGAGCGGGCTTTTGTATTGCTTCCTCTGGCCGAACTCAACCCCGTCATGCTGCACCCTGGAAGAGGCGAGACCATAGGACAGCTGCTGTCGGCCCTCTCCGCGCCAGAGAGGGTCAAAAAACGAAAATGGAGCAGCCTATACGCCCAGGACCTCCTTCGTAAGCCCTCGGGCCACCTGATGGAGGCCGACAATGACCAACCCCAAGGGCAGCAGGGAGACGGGCCCATCTAGCCCCTACTGTCTCAGCTCCGGCGGCAGAAAGTTGGGGATAGAGTCCACGATAGGGTAGCTCTCCGAGCACTTTGCGCAGAGCAGCGAACCCGAGATGATCTCCTCCCCCTCCTCCTTCTCCACCGTCAGTTTAAGAGCGCTTTTGCAGACGGGACAGGCCAGAATATCCATAAGGTCTTTTTTCACGAGCACTCCCCCTTCGTAGCAGGGCAATCTGCCGCCAGTATAGCATCCTCCCTCGGCCTAGATTATTGAGGCCGTTTACTAAGCCTCTGGCAAAGGAGAGTGCCCCGACGCCGAGTCCCGAGTGTCGGGACGAGTCGGGACCAGATGCAATTTCTCCCCCTCTCCCTCCCAAGCATGCCCTGAGCCTGTCGAAGGGAAGGGGCACCAGGAGTGGACGGTCGAAACTGCTATTAATCACCCTGGTTTATTGCAAGTGTAGGGCCTCTACGTTATATTAGATTGCCGGCATAAACAGGCAGGCCCCACCAACAGCGCCGTGACCCGTGGTTGCAGACCCGACCAGATATCACCGGAGCCACCAATTCAGTCCGCAACCACCAGCCTCCTCGCCAAGGCCCATCCTTCTTTTTACGGCCGGCGAATCGCATGTCGGCTAAATGTCCGCTGAATGATAATCATAACCTCAGATCGACACGGAGACCCTGTATGAAAGCGACCCGCCTATCTAAACAGCTGAATATCCAGGCACCGATAATTCAGGCCGGGATGCCCTGGGTGGCCAATGCCGAGCTGGCAGCAGCCGTATCCAACGCAGGGGGCCTGGGGATTATAGCCCCAAATGCCGGCCTGCCCGTCCATGGCGACGAGATCGAGAACTTCCACGCCCAGTTACGAAAGCTCAAGGCCCTCACCACCCGTCCATTTGGAGCTTGTCTTGATATGGGCCACCCGCAGCTAGCTGCCCTGGTTAGAATCGCCACCGAGGAAGCTGTCCCCGTCGTAGTGACCGTCGGCGGTAGTCCCAATCTCCACAGCGGCCATCTGAAAGACGCCGGAATAACCGTTATCCACGTCGTATCTTCGGTCCACCAGGCCCGAAGCGCCGAGGCCCGGGGGGCCGACGCAATAATCGCCGCCGGCTTCGAGGCCGCCAGCTACGGCTGCTCCGATGAGCTTACGCTGATGACCCTGATCCCCCAGGTGGTGGAC
>JACZVB010000273.1 GCA_022572865.1 Chloroflexota bacterium
GTGAGCCCGCCCGTGTCCTTCTCATCAGACAGTGGATGCCGCCCAACGAGATCGTGATAGCGAACTCGCTGGCCAACTTCTTATGGGGCATAGTTGCCCTGGGTTTCATTGCTACTCCCCTGCTACTCGAACTCCTGGACAACAGCTGGAGAAACACCCTTTATGTGTTTGGAGTAGTCTCACTGGTCCTTGCCGTGGTGTGGCAGATCTTCGGCAGGGAGCGGATCACCCCTGAATACGAGGCACAGCTCCGCTCCCAGGATACCAGCCCCATTAGCAGTATTTTCAGGCACAGAGAGCTGTGGATGCTGGCCCTGGGGGTGATGGGCATTGGGGTCAACTTCTCCGCATTCTCGACCTTCTGGCCCAGCTTCAGGCTGGAAGAATACGGCATGTCACTGACCGCCTCGGCGACGGTGATGGCAGTAGGCGGCCTCTTCTCATCAGTGACCGGGATCGTTGTGGCCATCCTGGTGGCCAGAAAAGGGAGGAAAAGACAGGTCCTGTTGATGTCGGGAGTCGTGATTGCATTGACCTCTGTGGCCCTGCTGTGGACCGCTTCTTACCCTCTCCTTTTCCTGATATTCGTAGTGCAGAGCGTCGGGTGGACGTTCTTCCCAGTGGTCATGACCATTCCTTACGAGTTTTCGGGGATCAAACCTCGGGAGGTGGTGGTGATGGTGTCCTTTCTGTACACGATGCTCTTTGTGGGGGCCTTCGCGGGGCCCATCCTGGCAGGCGTGGTCCAGGAGATAGCTGGGGACCTCAGGATGGCGCTCATGATTACGAGCCTTGCCGCTTTGACCATGACCATCTCGGGGTTTCTGCTCCCCCGTGCCTGGGACCGGGCCCCAGGCCAGCTCATGATGGAGAGCGCATAGCAACGGCGGCGCTTTCCATGGAAACCTGTTTGAGGGCCTGGGCCCGGACAAACGGGGCTGGAAGGGAAGAGGGTATGGGTGTCCGAGGTGGACGGGTCTTGCTCAACCAACCCCTAACGACGGCGCAGCAGGAAGTCCAGGACCCGCTTCAGGGGGTTGCCGCCTCGGTCCAGCCTTCTCAGCCTCTTCTGGGTGCATGCGACGCAGGTGCAGGCCGGGGGGTGCTGTCCCCGCCTTTCGTAGCCTCTAATCTCTCGCTCTTTCACCTGACTGTCCCAGCCTGCTTGTTGGTACCGTTAGAACCAGCGGGTGATGACCACTTTCTTCTCGGTGAAGAACTCGATGGCATCCTGCCCCTGCCCGTGTAGGTCGCCGAAGAAGGACTCCTTCATGCCGCTGAAGGGGAAGAAGGAGATGGGGGCAGCCACCCCGACGTTGATGCCCACGTTGCCGACGGGGACCCGATGCTTGAATTCCCGAGCCGATTTCCCATCGGAGGTGAAGATGCTGGCGGCGTTGCCGTAGCGGTTGGCCTCGATGATCCCGATGGCTTCATCCAGGTCATCGACCCGGATGATGGCGGCCACGGGGCCGAAGATCTCCTCCTGGGCGATGGTCATGTCCGGCGTTACGTCGTCGAAGACACAAGGGCCGATAAAAGCGCCATCGGGGCAGCCCTCCACCGACACCTCGCGACCGTCCAGAATGAGCTTGGCCCCCTCCTTGACACCCTGGTCGATGTAACCCAGGACTTTGTCCTGGTGCTTCTTGGAGATCACGGGCCCCATGTTGGCGCTCTCGTCCAGGCCGTTGCCCACCCTGATCTTCTTAGCCGCCTCTAACAGCCGTTCCTTGATGGGTTCGTAGACGTCCCCCACGGCAAGGAGCACCGAGCCTGCCAGACACCGCTGGCCTGCGCCCCCGTAGAAGGAGCCGATCAGGTTGTCCACCGTCTTGTCCAGTTGGGCATCGGGCATGGCCACCATGAAGTTCTTGGCCCCACCCTGGCACTGGGCCCTCTTCCCGTTTGCGGTGGCCTTCTGGTAGACGTACTTTGCCACCCCGGTGGAGCCTACGAAGGAAACGCCTCTGACCTCGGGGCTGTCCAGGAGGGCATCCACCACGCCCTTGGCGCCGTTCACCAGGTTGATGACTCCCTTGGGAATCCCCGTCTTATGGAGTAGTTCGATACAGAAATTGAGACTCAGGGGGACCTGCTCCGATGGCTTGATGATGTAGGTGTTGCCGCAGGCTATGGCGTAGGGCATGAACCACTGGGCCACCATGGCCGGGAAGTTGAAGGGGACTATGGCACAGAAGACCCCCATGGGCTGCCTGAGGCAGTCCTCGTCGATGCCCCGGGCGATGTCCTCCAGGTTATAGCCCATCATCAGCGAGCCTGCGCCCGTGGCCACCTCCACGTTCTGTATCGCCCTCTGCACCTCGCCCCGGGCGTCGACTATCGACTTGCCGTTTTCCTGGGTGACGATCCGGGCCAGCTCTTCCTTGTGCTCCTCCAGCAGGTGCTTGAATGCGAACAGGTACTGGGTCCGGTCTGGGGGAGGCACATCCCGCCAGGACTTGAAGGCTTCATGGGCGGCCTGGACGGCCTGCCGGACCTCCTCTTCCGTGGATAGGGGCACTTCGGCAATCACGCCCCCCGTGGCCGGGTTGGTGACGTCCAGCCACTCCTTGGTAGTGGAGTCCACCCACTGGCCGTTGATGTAGTTCTTAACCCTACCGTGGTACTGCTTCACCTCAAGCAGAACAGTCTGGGCTTGGGTCATGATTCCTCCTCCCCAGCACACATAAGCCGCGGGCTGGTCTATAGACTAGATGTTAAGTCCTGTGGGCATCGAGGGTCAAGGCTAGGGGGCCGATACGAGGGAGGTGGCGGCGTTGGAGAAGAGGAGGGGTGTGGCCTCTTCGATGAGATGGACAATGGGGGCCGGGTAGACGCCCACCAGGAACACGACCCCTATCAGCAGGGCCAGTAGGGCGGTAGTTACGGGGGGCACCTTCAAGCGTTCCACCGCGGTGGTTGACTCCTGAGGGTCCTGGGCAGGCTTCATGTACATTTGCTTGATCACCATAAGGTAGTAATAGACGGATATGAGACTGTTGATCATGGCGATAGCCGCCAGCCAGAGAAGACCTTCTCGGGCGGCAGCGGTGAACAGGTAGAACTTGATGGTGAATCCGGCGAAGAAGGGTAGCCCCGCCAGGGAGAAGAGGGACACGGTCAGGGCCAGGGCCAGCATGGGGGACCGCTCCGCTAGGCCTGCGAAATCGACGATCTGCTCCTTGCCCGTCAGGTTGAAGTAGATGATTATGCAGAGGAATGCAGCAAAGGTGGCGGCCGAGTAGCCCACCAGGTAAAGCATCAGGGCATTGGAGGAGGACTCCGAGAGGGCGGCGATCCCCACCAGGATGAAC
>JACZVB010000274.1 GCA_022572865.1 Chloroflexota bacterium
ACCTCAATCCCGTGTTGCCTTTCCGAGAGGCCTCCTTCGATGCTGCGGTGGTCACCGTCTCGGTCCAGTACATCACGAAGCCGGTCCAGCTATTCAGGGAGGTGGCCCGGGTCCTCAGGGCGGGGGCCTCTTTCCACGTCATCTACTCCAACCGGATGTTTCCGACGAAGGCCACAGCCCTGTGGAAGTCCCTGTCCGACGCCGACAGGGCTAAACTGGTCTCGGCCTACTTCAGATACGCAGGAGGGTGGGAAGAGCCCGAGACCAGGGACATAAGCCCGCGTCCCGGTTTCTATACCGATCCGGTGTTCGTGGTGTCGGCCAGAAAGAGAGATGGGGGCTAGTGTTTAGTCATGCTGTTAACAAAACAAAATGCTGTACAAAGTTCCCCGCTCGTCCTTCGACCCTTCGGCCTTGCTCAGGAGAGGCGGGCCTAGGATGAGCGGCCCAGGTGGATTGTATAACTATTGCTGTGACTGAGCGCTAGTAGTCAGAGCCCTTTGGCCTCTACTCCCTGCTACTGAATGCCCACCTTTACCAAACTCTCTAAAAAGTCCTCTTTGCTGAGAAAGGCCCCTAGCCTTACGTGCCGGATCACCCCATCCCCGTCCAGCAAGAAGGTCAAGGGAAGACCCGGGACCCGGTATCCGTTTGCCACCGCTCTATCCCGATCCAGGACCGTATCAAAAGTAAGGCCCAGCAGTTCCCTGAATGCGATGACCGTAGCCGCCGGTTCCCGCACGTCCACCGCCAGGAAGGTTATCTCGTCTCCCAGCTCCTGGTGCACCTTCTCCATCTCGGGCATCTCGAAGCGGCAGGGCCCGCACCAAACGGCCCAGAAGTTGAGAAACACCGACCTGCCTCGGAAATCGCTGAGAACTATGCTGTCGCCCTCTGGGGTCTCCAGCCTAAAGTTAGGGGCCAGTTCTCCCACCAGAAACCCTATATGCAGCCCGTCGGGATTGGGCGTATCGATAATGCCCAGAACCTCGGCGGGGGCCCCGGCCTCCCGGCCAGTGTCTCCCACGGCCTCTCCGCTGGGAGTGGCGGTGGCGATGGCCTCCAGCGACTTCGCGGCGGCCTCGGCATTCGGGCCCGAGTTTCCCACATCTCCACACGCTGCTATGACCAGGGCCGCAAGGGCCAGGGCTAACGGGACCAGTGGCTTGTGGCCTATGCTCCACATGGTTGTCTGAGATTATACCCGAGTCCTGGAGGACAATGCCTCCTTGCTAGTAGGCGCGAGGCGTCCCACAGGCTACAATACTGTGGCCATGACCACCGTCATAAGAGATGCCACCATCGTGACCGGCGACCCAGGCCGGACCATTCTGTACGGGGCCGCTCTGGCCATCCAGGGGGACCGCATCGTGGGCCTTGGGCCCTCGGAGGAGTTGGCGGCCCAGTATCCCGAATCGGAGTTCGTGGATGGCAGGGGCAAGGCCGTCTTCCCGGGGCTGCTGAATGCCCATACCCATCTGCTGAAAACGGCAAATCGGGGCATCCAGGAGGACCTGGGGTTCCCGACGACCCTCAAGTTTCCGGAAGACATTCGGGCCCTCATGAGCAGGGACGAAGAGAATGTATTTGCCCTTCTGGGCGCACTGGAGGCCATAAGGTGTGGCACGACGTGCGTATTGGAGATCGAACGGGATATCTCCCACTACGCCCAGGACCTGGAGAAGACGGGAATGCGGCTGGTCCTGGCGGAATACATCGAAGACCTCGACCCCGAAGAGGCCAGGAACGGGGTGTACAGCTATCCACAACGGTTGCTGGAGGGAGGGCTTCAGAGGAGCGCCGACCTGATAGAAGCCTGGCACGGCCGGGCCGGGGGCCGGGTGACCTGTATGATGTCGCCCGCTACCCCGGAGACCTGCTCCCCCGAGCTGCTGCAGCGCAGCCGGGACATGGCGGAAAGATACGACATCGGATACACGGTCCACCTTAGTGAAAGCTACGATGAGATACAGGCGGTGATACAGGTCCGGGGAGTCCGCCCGACCCAGTATCTCCATGCCAGTGGGGCCCTGGGGCCGAGGGTGGTGGCCGCCCACTGTCGCTATCTGGACGATTCGGAGATAGCCTTGATGGGGCAGACCCGGACCGCCGTCTCTTTCAACCCGGCCATAGCCGCTCGCCGGGGGGTGGCGGCCCCTGCCAGGGAGCTGCAGGCGGTGGGATGTACCATCGGCATGGGCTCCGACAACATGGATGAGAACATGATCGAGGTGATGCGGACGGGCCTGTTCGCCGAGCGGGTACGCCTAAACTCCCAGATGGACCCTCAACCCGAGGATGTCCTGGAGTGGGCCACCCGGGGCAGCGCCCGGGCCCTGGGCATGGAAGAACAGGTCGGGAGCCTGGAGGTGGGCAAGAAGGCAGACCTGTTCATCATCGATGCCATGCGGCCCCACCTGGTGCCCAACTTGAGGATCGTCTCGGCCTTCGTTCACAATGGCCAGGGGTCGGACGTGGTATCGGTGATGGTGGACGGCCAATGGCTCATGCGAGATGGACGGGTGCTGACCATCGACGAGGCCGATGTGGTCCGGAGGGCCGAGGAGATGGGCCATTCCCTCTGGCGCCGGCTCCTTGACCGCTACCCCGAAATCCCCTTCCCCTTCATCCTTCCCCCACGCAGCTAACCGAAGACCCACTGCCGAGCGAGGGTGAGTCGGGCTATTCCATCCGGCTCATCGGCCTATATCAGAGGGACTACCTTCTCTGCGAACAGGTCCACCTGGCGGCGGAGGTATCCGAAGGAAGCCGTGCCCCGAAAATTGAAGTCCAGCAGGAAGTGGGACACCCCCGCCTCCTGGAACTCCCGGATCCGCTGGGCGCAGGTCTCGGGCGTACCGACAATGGCCATCTCCTCGGGCCTGACTCCCGTGGCCGTCAGCCGCATGCACTTCTCAAGCCGGGGCACTACCTGGGTCTTCACCTTCGACTCGGCGTCGACCACGGCCACGAAGTTCATCAGGCTTATACCGGTTGAGCTTCCTGATTCTTCGTTGGCCTTCTTCAGGGGAGCCTTCCACTCCTTTTCGATCTCCTGGGCCGGCATGGCTGCCGGGAGGATGTATTTGGCGTATTTCACCGCCCGTGGTATGGAAGGCAAGCCCCCTCCGTACCAGATTGGGGGATACGGCTTCTGCACAGGCTTCGGTTCCAGGGTCACCTTCTCCAGGTCGTAGAAACGGCCTTTGAAGGTCACCTCGTCCTCTGTCCAGAGGCGGGTTATGATCTCCAGTTGCTCATCGGTTATCCTGGCACGGTGCTTATGGTCTGCGTCCATCATCCGAAAGTCGGCTT
>JACZVB010000275.1 GCA_022572865.1 Chloroflexota bacterium
CTTCAACTCTTCACCTTTGCTGTCTTCTTCAATACCACAGCCGCACCTTTCGACGAAGTAACGGTTCGTAAGGCCTTTGCCATGGCCATCGACCGGGACTCCTGGGTCGACAAGATAAAGAACGGAGTCGGATTAGCCGCGACGACCTGGCTGCCGCCAGGGATGCCCGGTTACGATCCTGCCGCGGGCAGCGAATACGCCTTTGACCCGAGCGATGCTCAGGCGCTCTTATCCAGCGCTGGCTTCCCGGGCGGAGACGGCTTTCCTGATGTCTCCTACGCCTTCGTGGATGCAGGGGAAGGAAGTCTTATCGCCGAGTTTATCCAGGGCCAATTCCGGGATAACCTGGGTGTAGAGGTGAGTCTGGAACCCCTGGACCCGCCATCCTATTTCCAGAAGGTGATTGGAGGGCGGGATTTCCAGCTGACGGGCATCGGATGGGGGGCCGATTATCCCGATCCGGAAAGCTTCCTGGCGCCCCTCTTCATGACTGGATCACCCCAGAATATAGCTGGCTATAGCAACCCGGAGTTCGATGGTTCGGCCGGTCCGGCTTTCGCAGAGCTGGACCAGGCTACGCGAATAGACCTGTGGCAGAGGGCCCACGAAGTACTGATGGGAGATGTCCCCGTGGCCCCCTTCTTCCACAACGAGCGCTTCTTCCTTTTGAAACCTCGGGTCCAGGGCCTTACCCTCACCCCCATCGATGGAGCTATCCCGGGAGATACCATGCTGGGCGAGGTGTCCATCAGTCCTTAAAGGACGCCATAGGTAGGGACGATGGCGGGGTACACTATCCGTCGGGTACTGTGGATCATCCCCGTGATGTTTGTAATCGCATCCATCACCTTCGTCCTTATGCACTTCGTACCCGGCGGCCCCTGGGATCGAGAAAAGAAGCTTCCCGCCTCCGTTGTTGAGACTCTCAATCAGCGCTACGGTCTAGACGATCCGCTGTGGGAGCAGTACTGGAACTTTTTGACCGATGCCGTCAGAGGCGACCTGGGGGTCTCCTACACCTTCCAGGACCGACCAGTTACTAACGTCATCCTCGAGGGTCTTCCAAAGACTGCAATCCTGGGAGGCATCGCCTTCCTTATCATCATCGGCGTAGGCATTCCCTTGGGGATAGTAGCGGCGATTCGCCGAAATTCCGTCACCGACTACACATCCATGATCCTGACGACCTTACTCGCCAGCATTCCTGGATTTGTGCTAGGAATCTTTCTGATGATCCTATTTTCCTTGCAGTGGCACCTGCTGCCCACTGGTGGTTGGGGGTCTCCTTCTCATGTCGTTATGCCGGCCCTGGCCGCCATGCCCACGGCCCTCATAGCCAGGGTGACTCGCGCCAGCGTTCTGGAGGTGCTGGACCAGGACTATGTTCGGACGGCCCGGGCCAAGGGGCTATCGAGTCTCGTGATACACTACCGCCATGTTCTCAAGAACGCTTCGATACCCATTCTCACCAGCCTGGGGCCGGAGCTGGCCGCCCTCATCACTGGTTCCTTTATCGTCGAGTCCCTTTTCTCGATACCGGGCATCGGGCGATTGTTCGTTGAAGGCGTCTTTCAGCGGGATTATGGACTCATCATGGGAATGGTCCTTTTCTACGCCCTGGTTATCGCTGTCGTGAACCTCTTTGTAGATTTGCTGTATACGCTGGCCGACCCTCGAATTCGGTATGCAGCCAGCCGGTAGGACCTGACCATGGGCCTCATAATCGGGTCCGGGGGCCTGCGAGGCTCCAGACTCCTCTCCGTTAAAACGAATCCCTTGAATGTGCCCCTTCACCTTCTACTGAGAAACAGACGGGTTATCGCAGGGGCCGTCATAATTCTGCTCCTGAGCATAGGGGCCTTTGCCGCCCCCCTGATAGCACCCGAAAGCCCGAGGAAACAGAACTTCGACGCCACCCTGGAATCATCCAGCTTGGACCACCCTCTGGGCACCGACAGGTTAGGCAGGGATACTTTGAGTCGGCTGATCTATGGCGCCCGGACCTCCCTCGCTGTAGGCGTCTTCCCCCAGCTCATCGTGCTGGCTCTGGGCATTCCCTTCGGCATCGCCGCCGGCCTGGCCACGAATAGGGTGGACAACCTCCTCATGCGGGGCGTGGACATTGTCTATGCCTTCCCCGACCTTCTACTAATCATCCTGCTTAGGGCTATCTTCGGGGGGGGACGTCTCCATGATTATCCTGGCCATCGGCCTGGTGTCCTGGCCTACTATCGCCCGTCTGGTAAGAGGGCAGACCCGGTCATTCAAGGAACGGGAGTACGTCCTGGCCGCCAGGGGGCTGGGGGCCACAGAGGCTCGAATAATATATCGTCACCTGTTGCCAAACATCTTGGGACCTGTCATCGTAGCCCTGACCTTTCTAGTGCCCCGGGCCATCTTCGCCGAGGCCGCCCTGAGTTTCATAGGAATCGGGATTGAGCCCCCCACACCCAGCTGGGGCGCCATGATCGATGAAGGCTACCAGGTCATCTTCGCCACGTACCAGCAGATTCTCTACCCCACCATTGCCATCGCCCTGCTCATGATGGCCTTTACTTTTCTCGCCGACGGCCTCCGGGACCTTCTCGATCCTCGCACCCGCGCAAGGTAACGGCAACGACGATATACGGCCACCTTCCTTCTCTTCTCCACGATTGCCTTAAAGTCTCCCTAGGTGGGCTCGAAAGCACTCCCAAATCCTGAAGCTCCTTCTCTTTTCCCTTTACACTCCGGACTAGGTCCCTCCTTGTTCACAAAATATGTTCAATCCAGATGTGAGCAATTAGATCAGCTACGAACATTGTTCTGGTGTATATGGGGAGAGAGAGGGTATTAGACGGAGAGTTCGGGCAGAGTGGACCCCTCCCCCGGGAACGCGAGTTGCCTATACCTATGTTGGAGGCCTACCACTTTTCGCTTTGGCTTTCTTTCAAATACAAAGCTGGCTTAGGGTAGCGTAGCCTCGATTATAACGATGGTGACCCAGATCAAGGTTATGGAGTCTTAGAGTCAAGCCCGGCTATTCATCCCCGGGGATGCTGGCTCCGCTCCATTTAGAGAGGCCTTAATTGGGCGCATTCTGTGACTGAGCCTTTTGTAGGAGGGCATTGGCCTTACTGGTCAATTCTTGTAAATGATTGAAAGGCAACCTTTCTGTGTCGCTCATTGAAGACAGGCCCTGATCTCCCTCATATAGGGCCAGGACCTCTTGTGTCAGGGTCCGTAGTCCGGCACAGATCTCCTTGTACGAGTCCACCATAGCATAGCTCTCGGCCAGGTATTCTTGAAATTGTTTGTTCAGGGCTTGAAGCTCT
>JACZVB010000276.1 GCA_022572865.1 Chloroflexota bacterium
GGACTGCGTAACGCCCTGCTGCTGAACAACGAGCTGAAGGCGATGGCCCACCTATCGCGGAGCCTGAATTTCTTCAAGCCGCTGGACGAGGCCCAGCGTCGAGGCGGCCTGCGGGAGTTCCTGAAACTGCGGGACGGCCCCTTCCAGCCGGAGCCCTTCGGCCCCCGGTCTAAGCCCCGGGAGGATTAAGCGAGGGCCGGCAAGTCCCGAGTATCGGGACAGGCCGGGAGTGCCTCCCCGCCTGTCTGCAGCTGCTGTTATCATAGGAGAAGAGCCAATCGCGTGGACTCTCTATGGTGGCCGGCAACGGTGCCGGTGGGTGAGGTTAGAGATGCAGCCTGCGGGTCCCGGCACTGGATCGAAGGAGGTGTGATGTGACCGCTTACAAGATCATTTCATCCGATTCCCACGTAATTGAGCCGCCCGACCTGTGGACCAGCAGGATCGCCCCCAGGTTCAAGGAGCAAGGTCCCCGGGTTATATCTGAGGAAAATGGCGACTGGTGGTACATCGATGGGCAGAGGACCAACTCCTTCCAGAGTGGCGCCTTCGCGGGCGTGCGGTTCGAGCACCCGGAAGAGCTCGAAATGAGCGCCAGGTGGGAGGACGTCAGGCCTGGGGGTTCATACCAGATGAAAGAATCAAGGATATGGACATCGACGGCGTGTATGGGGAGGTAATATACACCACCGAGGGACTGCTGGCCTATAATGCCCGGAACAGCGAGCTGCTGACCGCTCTATGTCGTGCCTATAACGAATGGATTGCAGAGTTCTGTGGCTCCTATCCCGACCGTCTGAAGGGCATCGCCATGGTCAACGTAGACGACATAGAGGAAGCGATCGGTGAGCTTGAGCGCAGCCGCAAAGCTGGACTGGTCGGGGCGATGGTCACAGTCTATCCTCCCGAGGAGATGTCCTACGATAGAGCGGAGTACGATCCCTTCTGGGCGGCGGCCCAGGACCTGGACATACCCCTGAGCCTCCATATCGCAACGGCCCGGCCAGGTCCTGGCCAGGAATTTCAGGACCCTACTAATGTCCGGCCTGCGTTTTTTGCAACCGCCGATTACTGGGTAAGGGTATCTCTAGCGCATATGGTCTTTTCGGGGGTTTTCGAGCGATACCCCAAGCTGAAAGTGGTGTCAGTGGAGCATGAACTGGGGTGGGCGCCCTTCTTCATTGAGCTAATGGACTACACCTACACCCAAAGGGCTCCCAGGGGGCCCGGCTGGCACCGGTTCGAGGGGAATACCCTCCCCAGCGATTTCTTCCATCGCAACGTATTTCTCAGCTTTCAGGAAGACACCAGGGGAATCAAAGACCGGGCGAGCATAGGTGTGGACAACCTGATGTGGGGCTCTGACTACCCGCACACCGAGTCCACGTTCCCGAGGTCGAGAAGGCGAAGATCGTCGGGGGCAACGCTGCAACCCTCTACAATTTCCGTTAGTCAGTGACAGGATACGCCTGTTCAGGCACCTCTTAAATCGCAGATCGGGGTGAGAGATGGACTTAAATGGCAGGATAGCTATCGTAACCGGGGCCGCACAGGGTATCGGCAAGGCGATAGCCAGGGAGCTGGCAGGTCGGGGGGCCAAACTTTTGCTGGTCGATATCCAGGGAGACAAGCTGACGGCTGCTGCCGGCGAGATTGAAGCACAGCCAAACACTGTCCTCTGTTCGGAAACCGACGTAACCAACTCCGCGCAGGTAGAAAGAATGGTGAGGCTGGCTATCGACACCTACGGCCGCGTGGATATCCTGGTGAATAACGCCGGCGGCAGCGGCACCATGGGGATCGACCATATCGAGGACGTTACCGATGAAATCCTGGACCGGATAATCGACGGAAACTTCAAAAGCGCCTTCCTCTGCTGCCGGGCGGTGGCGCCTTACATGAAGGCAAGCGGGTATGGCCGCATCGTCAACCTCTCTTCGCTGGCGGCGAAAGGGACCTTCGGCCCCAGGGGCACATCGGCGGCGAGGCTCCCATACGCCGGGGCCAAGGCGGGCATCATAGGGTTCACGTCTCAGCTGGCCAAGGACCTGGGGCCCTTCGGGATCACGGTCAACGCGGTCATGCCCGGCTTTATACTTACCGGGCCCGAGGCCCGAGTTGGCCAGCAGTACGCCGCCCTGAGCAAATCAAAACAGGAAAAAGAGATCAACGCCATCCCCCTGGGCAGGCCAGGCAGGCCCGAAGAGGTGGCATCTGTGGTGGCATTTCTGTGCTCCGATGATGCCAGCTTTGTATCCGGGGCCACCGTTGAGGTCACCGGCGGGGCATAATCCTAATTCAGGTAGGTAGCTGATATGAAGGTACTGACTGGAGCCACCCTCATCGATGGCGCCGGCGGCCCGGTAACTCCGGATTTCACCGTGGTGATAGATGGTGAGCGTATCATTGAGGTCGGGCCTCGACGCTCTATTGAATATCCACCTGACGCCGACATACTGGACATCTCCGGCATGACCCTCCTCCCCGGCCTGATCGACTGCCATGATCATCTGTCGGGCCTCGGGTACCATCTGGTCAACCGCTGGGAGTTGGACGCGCCTCCCAGCCTGCGGCACCTGCGAATAGCCAAGGTGCTAAAGGAGACCCTGGACACCGGCTACACGGCGGTCAGGGACGGCGGAGGACTGGACCGAGGGTTCAAGATGGCGGTGGAGGAGGGGCTGATTCCCGGCCCCCGGTTGGTACTGAGTATAAACATCATCTCCCCTACCGGGGGCATCGCCGACGGAGTCAGCCCCTCGGGGCACCGGAGGCCTGAACCCGCCAATGTCAGCCTCCCATCAGGTGTGGCGGACGGGGTTGAAGCGGTACGGGCCAAGGTGCGGGAGATGGTCCGCATGGGTGCGGACGTGGTCAAGTTCGCCACCACCGGCGGCGCCAGCTCTCGGCCGGGCCACGGCCCCAAGGACATCGAGTTTGGCCGAGAGGAGATCCAGGCCCTGGTGGACGAGGCCCACGCCCTGGGCAGAAAAGCCATGTGCCATGCCATCGGGGGGCCTGGCCTCAGGCTGGCAGTGGAGGCGGGCGTCGACAGCATAGAGCACGGGAGCTACCTTGACGAAGACCCCGAACTGATACCGATGATGGCCCAGAAAGGCATCTTCTATGTGCCTACCCTGACCGTCTACGTCTTCCACCGGGAGGGGGAGGTCGCTCATTTCAGGCCCCGGGCCCAAGCCATGTACTCTCACCATGCGGACAGTATTCAGAAGGCCCTTGAAGCCGGAGTGAAAGTGGTGGCCGGCACCGATGCCGGGGGATATGCTCACTTCATTAATGCCCAGG
>JACZVB010000277.1 GCA_022572865.1 Chloroflexota bacterium
CTCATCTAGAGCGATCGGAGCTCTTCAATGAGAAGGTCCTGGAGTTTTTCCTCTGTCATCTGGGAAGCGACTCGACGGTTTGCAGTGAACAGGTGGCCCGTGGCTAAAGATTCGCCCGGCCGTGAAGCCCGGTGGCATAACGTTTCAGGGCGTCCCGGTCCACCGAAATCCCCAGGCCCGGGAGTTGGGGTGTGTGGAGGAAGCCGTTCTCCTGCAGGAGAGGTTCTGTGAGAAGGTCGTGCTCCAGCAGGTGGCCTGTGGCGAGGCCGGAGACCTCGCCCGGGATGAGGGCCGCGGCCAGATGGAGGGAAGAGGCCAGGCCTATGCCGGTCTCCAGAGACGATGTGACCACCACCCTTAGCCCGTTGCTCCTGGCCAGCCCGGCTATGGCCGTGGCCTCCTTCAGGCCGCCCACCCTGGCCGCCTTGATAACCAGGACATCTACTGCCCCGGCCGTGACGAGGCTTCGGGCGGCCTCCAGGCTTTCCACCGACTCGTCGGCGGCGATGGCCGTTGTAGAAGACCTTCTCACCTCCGCCAGTGAGGCCGGATCGGCGGGCACTACAGGCTCTTCGATGTATTCCAGTCCGAAGCCGGCCAGGCGACGCACGGCGTCGATGGCCTCGCCCAGGGGCCAGACCCGGTTGGCATCCAGGCGAATCTTGACATCTCCGCCCAGGTTGGCCCTCACGGCCTCCAGGACGGCCACGTCTTCCCCGATGGGCCGCCCCCCCACCTTGAGCTTTATCGTCCCGAAGCCCTGGGCCACGGCCTCGGCGGCCAGGGCAGACGTCTCTTCCGGAGAGGATGCCCCAATCAGGGCGTTGACGGCAATGGCCTCGGGCCTGCCTCCCAGAAGGGCGGCCACCGACTGGCCTTTGGCCCGGCCTAGGGCGTCGTATGCGGCGGTCTCCAGGGCGAAGGACAACGCGTGGGCAGAAGGGCCATCCGCCCCTGCAGTCGGGAGTGACCTGATTACCTGTTCCAGGGATCTCCCCAGGATGGAAGGCGCGATCGCCTGTAACAGGGAGTCCAGGCGTCTCAGGCCCGACTCGCCGCCAACCAGGGGCGCGGGCGCCTCGCCCACACCGGTAACTCCCTCATCGGTATCGACCCATATCAGCAGGCTGTATCGAAGGGCCAGGGCCCCGGCGGACGTCTCCAGGGGCTTTCGGAAGGGGACCTTGATACCGACCCATCTTATCTCGTTGACTATCATATTTCGCGGCCCTCGCTAACCGGGGGCGTTGGGAGGAAGATATGAGCTCCAGCTACGAAGACATCCTCTACCATAAGGGCGAGGGTATCGCCAAGATAACCATAAACCGTCCCGAGGTGATGAATGCCTTTCGACCTAAGACGATAGACGAAATGGTGGATGCGTTCAAGGACGCCTGGGAGGACGAAAGGGTGGGGGTGGTGGTCCTCACGGGGGCTGGTGACCGTGCTTTCTGCTCCGGGGGAGACCAGCGGCTGAAGGGGCCCGGGGGCTACAAGGACGAATCAGGGTCGACCAGGATGCAGGTGCTGGAACTCCACCGGGTCATGCGGACTATTCCCAAGCCGGTGGTGGCCATGGTCAACGGGTACGCCATCGGTGGCGGCCACGTGCTTCACGTGATATGCGATCTGACCATAGCCAGTGAGACGGCCATCTTCGGGCAGACGGGGCCTAAGGTGGGCAGTTTCGACGGGGGCTTCGGGGCGGTATACCTGGCCCGCATTGTGGGGGAGAAGAAGGCTCGGGAGATCTGGTACCTCTGCCGGCAGTACAGCGCCCGGGAGGCGGAGAAGATGGGACTGGTGAACAGAGTGGTCCCTCCCGAGGAGCTCGAGGCCGAGACGGTGCGCTGGTGTAAGGAGATGCTGAATAAGAGCCCTACCGCCCTCAGGATGCTGAAGGCCTCCTTCAACGCCGCCACAGACTGGGTATACGGGCTTCAGGCCATGGCCCACGGGGCCAACAGCCTCTTCTACGGGACGGAGGAGGCGCTGGAGGGGAGCAACGCTTTCCTGGAGAAGCGAGACCCGGACTTTTCCCCCTACCGACACATGCCCTGGTAATGGATAGATCATGGCTTTAGCGACCTCGGCCCTAACCTACTCGAAGGCGTGGCTCTGGGCCATCCGGCCCTTTTCGCTGAGCGCGGCGGCGGTGCCGGTGCTGGTGGGGAGCGCCCTGGCCGCAGAAGAGGTCGCCTTCGACTGGCTCCTCTTCAGCTTTGTCCTGGCGGGCTCCCTGGGGATCCAGATCGGCACCAACCTGACGGATGAGTACATGGACCACCTTAGAGGCGGGGGAGAGACCAAGTTTCCGGCTCCCCACAAGGTCTTACAGCGAGGGTTGCTGACCGAGAGGGAGGTGCTGCTGGGGTGCATCGTGAGCTTTGCGGTGGGGATAGGGACGGGGCTTTATATCGTGTCCCAGGTCGGGTGGCCCATACTGGCCGTCGGACTGGCCAGCGTATTTGTGGCGGTCTTCTACAGTGCGGGCCCCAGGCCCCTGGGGGATACGGGAGTGGGGGAGGCGATGGTCTTCTTCTTTATGGGGCCGCTCATGGTGGTGGCCAGTCACTACGTCCAGACGGAGGAGCTGACCTGGCCCCCTTTCTGGGCCTCCATACCTGTGGCCTTCCTGGTGACGGCCATCCTCCAGACCAACAACATGAGGGACGTGGAGGAGGACCGGCGAAGTGGAAAGAGGACCCTGGTGACGATGCTGGGCCCGGGCCCCGGGCGATGGACCTATCTGGGGATGGTCGGGTCTTCCTACGTGAGTCTGATTGTGATAGCTGCAACCGGCGTAGTCCCATTGGCGGCCCTGGCGGGCCTGGCATCCCTACCGTGGGCCGTGGCCCTGGTGGCCAGGTCGTGGAAAGCCAGGGAGCGGAGGGAGATGAGCATGGTCCTGGTGGGCACGGCCAAGCTCCACGCCAGGGCGGGGCTGCTGTATGCGGCGGGGCTCACTGGCCACGTGGTTTTCAGCTAAACCGATATGCGTATTTCCCTGTCACCCTGAGTCCTTCCGGGGAAGGACTCAGGGTCTGGGGTGGCGAGGGGCCTTCTGCATCAATTCGCCTGAAGAAGAGGATCTACCCCACCCCAGATTCTTCATCCCGACAAGTCGGGACTCAGAATGGCATGATGCCCTTGTTGGTCTGGCTGTGAATATCCTTTACGTTACTTGAACTAGAAGTCGTTTCAAAAACCCTCACCCCCTCTGTCCCCCTCTCCCTTATCAAGGGAGAGGGGGAGAAAAATAAATCTGGGGGGACACCCCCCAGGCCCCCTGCCA
>JACZVB010000278.1 GCA_022572865.1 Chloroflexota bacterium
ATAGAAATAATAGAAGATACAACTCTGATGAAAAAGCTAGATAAAAGAACCAGACGTTAAGAATATTAACAGCAACGAAGGGAAAGAAACGACTGACAGAAGCAGCAGACTTATTGGAGAAGGAGATAGAGCAAGAGAAACAAAAAGAGAAAAAGAATTCAAAGCATAAAAAGTGGACAGCATAAAAGATAAGTGCGCCATCGTGGGCATCGGGGAGACGGAGTACTCCAAGGAGTCGGGGAGGAGTGAGCTGTCCCTGGCCATGGAGGCGTGCAGCAAGGCCATAGAGGATGCGGGCCTGAAGCCGGAGGAGATCGACGGCATGGTCCGCTTCGCGGTGGACCCCACCTCCGAGGAGGAGCTGATAGCCTCCCTCGGCATCCCGGAGCTGACCTTTTACGATGAGCTGGGCTACACTGGCACGGCAAGCGGAGGGCTGGTTGCCCACGCTGCGATGGCAATAAGCTGCGGCATGGCCACCAACGTCCTGCTCTACCGGGCCATGAACGGCAGATCGGGGCGGAGATACGGGGCGGGGGCGGTCACGGGTCGGCGAGGGCAGGGGCAAGCGGCCTTCATGGAGCCGTTCGGGCTGCTGGTCCCAGGCCAGCAGCTGGCGATGTATGCCCGGAGGCACATGCACGAGTACGGGACCACCAGCAGCCAGTTCGGGGCCGTGGCGGTGGCCTGCCGCAAACATGCCAACCTGAATCCCAGGGCCATCATGTACGGACGCCCCCTGACCATCGAAGACCATCAGAACTCCCGGATGATCTACGATCCTTTTCACCTGTATGACTGCTGCCTGGAAACCGATGGCGGGGCGGCGATACTGATCACCTCCGCCGAGAGGGCCCGGGACCTTCGCCATCCACCCGCCTATATCATGGCCGCCACCCAGAGCCTGGTCCCGCCTATATTGGAGACCGGACCGGTGAGCCAGACCGTCGCCGTCCGCTCCGCCCCTCGCCTTTTTCAGATGGCGGGTATTACGCCCAAGGAGATAGACGTGGTCCAGATTTACGACCACTTCACGGCGCTGGTCGTTTTCGCCCTGGAGGACTACGGCTTCTGCTCGAAGGGCGAGGGCGGGCCTTTTGTGGAGGGTGGCAGAATCGAGATCGGTGGCGAGCTTCCCGTCAACACGGCCGGGGGCCACCTGTCGGAGGCGTATGTTCACGCCGTGAACCACATCATAGAAGGGGTGCGGCAGGTCCGGGGCACAGCCACGGCCCAGGTCTCGGGGGCGGAGCATGTGCTGATAGACACGGGCGAGGGAGTGGGCGCCCTCATCCTTCGGAGGTGAAGCAGAGTGGAACCCCAGGTCTCCCTTCCCCTCCCCGTCCCAAACCCCGACAACCAGGGTTTCTGGGATGCCTGCAGAAGGCACGAACTGGTGGTCCAGCGTTGCAGCAAGTGTCAGGCCCTTCGCCACCCACCCCGGCCCGGGTGCCCCAAGTGCCGTTCCACTGAATCGGAGTGGCACCGGGTCAGCGGTCGGGGGATCATCTACACGTACACCATTACTCACCAGGCGATCCATCCGGCCCTGAAGGGGAGGGTGCCCTGGACAGTGGTGCTGGTGGACCTGGAGGAGGGGGTAAGGATGGTCAGCCACCTGGTGGACAGCTCCACAGAGCAGGTGCGAATCGGCATGCCCGTAGAGGTCACCTTCGAGGACGTGAACGATGAGGTGAGCCTGCCCTATTTCCGTCCCTCAGACCAGGGGGCGCAATCGTGATCTGCCATCCCCCGAACCATCCCTTCGATGGGACTCAGGACAGGCAAGCTCACCACGAGCGGGGGCTCCGCCCCTCTGGAGTCCCGACGACACTTGACCGAACGTTACGCTGATCCCGGCTACCAGGCGCCAGGAGGGGTAGACGGACGCGGTCAACGCCCTAAAGCCGGGCCTTCCTCAGGACGTTTGGCGAAGATCAGGGGAGAACGCGGTCAGACTGTATAGCCTGAACTGAGGGTGACCGCGGTACGACTCCAGGGGGGCCTGTTCAGCTTGCCGTCTTAGCCTCGGCCACCTTGAAAGCGGGCATCACCTCTTTTGCGAACCACTCTAGCTGCTCGAGGATTACGTTGCGGGGGGTGCCCATGAGGGGCTGGATGTTGATCTCCCGCAGGCCCGGGTACAGGTCCTGGAGCAGCATCAGGGGCTCTATGATCTGTTCCGGCGTGCCGCACAGGAATTGGCCCACCCTGACATCATCCTCAATAGTGGGCAGGGTTTCCCACAGCTCCGGAGTGGGGTTTTCCAGGCCTTCCTTCTGCTCCTCGGTCAGTCCCCCTACGAAGCCCAGGGGCCCGAACATCTTGGTGTTCTCCTCGAAGTAGGGTCTGGCCTCCTTAATCGCCTTCTCGCGACTATCTGCGATGTGAAATTTCTCGCCTATGATGAGGTCCTCGCCAAGCTGGGTCTCCCGACCCGCTCGGGTGTGGGCATCCCGCCAAGCCTCCACTACCGCTCTTGCGGCCCCACCCGGAGCGGCCCCTCCCCCGGATATGGCTTTGATGCCGTGCTTAACCATGAAGTCGATGCCCCGCTTGCTGGAGCTTACTATCGGCTGCCAGCACTCCACGGGAAGGTGTTTGGGGCGGGGCACCAGGGTTATCTCCTCCAACTGGTAACCCCGGTAGGGGACTTTAGGCGGTATGTCGAAGTATTTACCGTGGTGGGAGAAGGAGCGGTTGTTGAAAGCCTTGAAAAGAATCTCGACCTGTTCCTCGAACAGGTCCCTGTTGGCCTCTTTATCCAGCATGGGCGAGCCGAAGGACTCTACTTCCCGGGTGTGATACCCGCGGCCCAGGCCGAAGATAATGCGGCCATCGGTCAAATGGTCGGCCAGGGCGTAGTCCTCGGCCAGCCGCAGGGGGTGCCACATGGGAGGGACGTTGAAGGCACAGCCGAATTTGATGTTCTTGGTCAGATGGGACAGGTGGACGAATTGCATCAGGAGATTCGGCAGGCATTCGTACCCCTCCCGCTGGAAGTGATGCTCTGCCAGCCATAGCGTGTTATACCCCAAACGGTCGGCTGTTTTGGCGATGTCCTCGGTGGTAGCCAGGGCCGAGGCCAGATGTTCGTCTGATAGGAAACGCTCATTGACCGGCGTTCCATCGTACCCGATGTTATCCATATCTACGTGGCCGGCGTACAATATGCTAAACCGTTCGATCATGGTCCTGCCTCCTCGCTCTGCGCCTCGGTTGCAACGCCTCTTCCCCGATGTAGCCGGGCCTCAGGCCTGACGCGAGGGAGATAATGGAGAGCGGGAAAGAAGT
>JACZVB010000279.1 GCA_022572865.1 Chloroflexota bacterium
CTTCGCTCGGCGCCTTGCCCAGGGCAACCCTTATGACAGCCTCCAGATTCTCGTCATAGAAGGTAACAATGGCCGCCGGAGGTAGAGTAGGCACAGGCGTGGCCGTGGGTGCAAGCGTAGGTGCGGGTGTCATTGTCGGCGTGGGCGTGGCCGCAGGTACAGTTCGTGTGGGCGTGGCCGCAGGTAGAGTGGGCGCAGACTCAGGTCCGCCGCAAGCAGCCAGCATAACTCCCACAGGAATCAGCAGCACCCATAGGACCATAAGCCCAACAAACCTCTTGCCTGGGTTGAGGCTGTGGATCTTTAACATGGCAACCCTAGCCCCCTTCCCTTAGTGTCCTCGGCTGTGCCTCTTCCTAAAATGTTGCCCGGCTGGGTGTTAAGCGTCCAGTTACTAAGCCAGGCCTTTAAGGGCCTGTAGCAGCTCCTTTGCCCTCGACTCCTCGTCGCCGGGGTGGAGCTCCTTGCAATCGTACCCTAGCCTATCCATGGCCAGGCCGTGGGCTTCGTCGGTGTAGGCCACGGTCCCGTCCTCGCGAATCGCCTCGATGCCGAACCACTTGAGGGCCGCGGAGCCGATAAAGGCGGCTTCCTCTTTGGACAGGTCTTCGGGCAACGCCAGTTCCGCACCCTGGGCCCCCAGACGGGCGGGGTAGTCCCCTACCAGGCCCAGGGGCGCATTGACCGGCATGAAAGTGTTGGCATCGTTGAGTATGGCCAGGGCGTTTTTCGCCGCCGAGGCCGCCGGAGTGGAGAAGAGCTGTGCCGCCTTGCCCACCTGGAAGAAACGGGTTGCGATGGCATCTTCTATAAGGGATACAGGATCGTATCTGTTGGTGACATCTTTCCCTGACACCAGCACCTTCAAGTAGAAGGGGAGCTTTCTGGGCCCGTTGTGGAGAAAGGCGCTGCCCCCGGCCACGAAGTACAGTTTCACTTCGCTCGAGGGGACGCTTTCTCGCTTACTTATCATTCGGATGATCTGGTAGGCCACGTGCTCGCAGTTACCGGCGCCGCAGGCTATCCGGTATCCCCTGGCCCATAGGGTTGGGTTCACCACGTCGGCGGAGGAGACGTTCACCACGGGGGCCGAGACCCCCGATTGCCGTAAGGCCTGCATCAGCCTGGAGATCAATGTCAGGTGCAGGGGCAACTGGATGCCCAGGGACGCCGAGCCCAGGCCCTGGGGCACCAGCCGGGGGGAGAGGAGGGTTGTGGTGTTTACGATAACCCCGGGCCGGACCTCCTCCAGTACACGGGCCGTCCGGTCTACATCTTGAAGGTCGACTTCGTAGAAAGAGAAGGCCTTACTGTGGCCGCTTATGGTGGCTCCGATGGCGGCCAGATCGGTCCTGTATCGGCCCCAGTCACCCCGGACGTCGGCGACGATGATGGAGTCTACCCCCGGGGAGCGGGCCAGGTATTCCAGTATCCATGAACCAACCTCACCGAGGCCGAACAGCATTATTGATGGGGTCATGGGGCGAACCACCTCTCGATTTGAAGCCTGGATGGTGAGGGCATCCTTCTGCTGGAGGTCATGCTATGGCGGAGGGGGTGGGATTCGAACCCACGAGGCTCATCACCTGCCGGTTTTCAAGACCGGTGCCTTAAACCGCTCGGCCACCCCTCCCAAAGCCTGAAGGACGACATGATAGCCGTTCAGACCATTCGATACAACAGCGAAGCTGAGGCGATGGAGTTTATGATATGACGTCGAAGCCGGTGTAGGGCCGGAGCACTTCAGGCACCACCACCGATCCGTCCCTCTGCTGATAGGTCTCCATGACGGCTATCATGACCCTGGGCAACGCCAGCCCCGAGCCGTTGAGGGTGTGGAGGAACTGGGGCCGGGCCCCCTCCTGGGGACGGTAGCGGATGTTGGCCCTGCGGGACTGGAAATCGGTGCAGTTGCTGCAGGAGCTTACCTCAAGCCACTCCTGGCAGCCCGGGGCCCATATCTCCAGGTCGTAGGACTTGGCCGAATTGAAGCCCAGGTCTCCGGTGCAGAGCTGCACCAGTCGATAGGCCAGCCCCAGGCCCCTGGCCACCTCCTCGGCATCCGAGACCAGCCTTTGGAGCTCATCTTCCGAGGTGTGGGGCTCGACGAATTTGTACATCTCCACCTTGTCGAACTGGTGGCCTCGCTTGATGCCCCGGGTGTCCCTGCCCGCAGACATCTTCTCCCGCCGGAAGCAGGGGGTGTAGGCCACGTAGTTGATTGGGAGGGCGCCGGGGGGCAATATCTCGTCCCGGTGGAGGTTGGTCAGGGGGACCTCCGCGGTGGGGATGAACCACAGGTCGTCTTCGACGTCGTGGTAGAGGTTGTCGCCGAACTTGGGCAGGTTGCCGCTGGCCACCATGGACTCCTTCTTGACCATGAAGGGTGGGTAGACCTCCTGGTAGCCGTGCTGCTGCACGTGGAGGTCTAACATCCAGGTGATGAGGGCCCGCTGGAGCCGGGCCCCGGGACCTTTGAGGACATAGAACCTGGAGCCCGAGATTTTAACCCCTCGTTCAAAGTCCAGGATGCCCAGGCTTTCGCCCAGCTCCCAGTGGGGCAGAGGGGTGAAGTCGAATGTCAGGGGCTCGCCGTGGGTCTTGATCAGCACGTTACCCGATTCGTCCTCTCCCACCGGCACGTCGTCCAGAGGGATGTTGGGAAAGGTCAGGAGCAGGTCGGTGAGGTCCGCGTCCACCTGCTTCAGATCGGTTTCCAGGGCCTTGATCCTGCTGCCCACCTCCCTCATCTCGGCGATGGTCTCGGGAGGCTTATCCTTCATCTTGCCCAGCTGTTTGCTCACCTCGTTGCGACGGGCACGCAGGGACTCGGATTCGGCGAGAAGGGTTCGACGGCGCTTGTCCAGGTCTAGGACACGGTCCAGGGGGGAGGGGTCCTCGCCCCTGCGGACCAGGGCCTGACGCACCATTTCGGGCTGCTCACGGATTAGCTGTATGGAGAGCATTGGTATCTATTTACAAAGCGCTTAATAACAGTTTCGACCATCCCCCTTTCCCCCTTCCCTTCGATAGACTCAGGACAGGCCTAGCCAGGAAGGGGGAAGAGATTTATAAGTGGGGGGACACCCCCCAGACCCCCGGCATCCTTCCAGTACTGCAAGGGCGAGCAGGGCGGGAACTTGATTGTTTTCCTTGAAAAGTTGATTGGATTTCGCGTTTTCTCTGCTTATCGGCCCTTGGGCATGCCTAAAGGCCCGGAACGCACTTGATTGATTTCTGGCGCTTCAAGGAACTCTTTTCCCCCACCCCAGATTCTTT
>JACZVB010000280.1 GCA_022572865.1 Chloroflexota bacterium
CGATAGAGCCAACCTGGACGACCTGGAGACGCACGATACCAGGATGGTGATTCCCGGCGTCGGCCTCACCATCGAGCCTGGGATTTACCTGAAGCACTTCGGTGTCAGGTCCGAGATAAACTTCTACGTGGAGGAGAACGGGTTGTTGATGACCTCGCCGCTGCAGCAGGAGGTGGTCCTGATCGGTGGGTGACCTTAGGGTTGGCAGGCATGTGCTAGAATGGCGTTGACCCGCGTGTGCAGACATCCCGCCACCCCAGACCCCTCCCACGATAAGTCCCGAGTATCGGGATGACAGCAGACAGGGCCTATTAATTAAAGGCATACAGGGTTGTTAGTGGAGCGACAACGCGGATATTACTTCGGAGGGGGAGATGACTACAGCCACCAAGTTCGATATGAGGCACCGCAGCCGGTTACTCGTCGATGGCCCCGACAGGGCCGCGGCCCGGGCCATGCTCAGGGCCATGGGCCTGGGGGACGATGAGCTGAGCAAGCCCTTCATAGGCGTGCCCAACCTGGCCAGCGACATAACCCCCTGCAACGTGCATCTGGCCGGCCTGGTGGAGCGGGCAAAGGCGGGAGTAAGGGCGACTTCGGGGACCCCCTTCGAGTTCGGGGTACCCACGGTGAGCGATGGCATATCCATGGGCACCGAGGGGATGAAGGCTTCCCTGGTCAGCCGGGAGCTCATAGCCGATTCCATAGAGATGGTGTCCCACGGAGAGTACTTCGACGGCCTGGTTACCATCGCCGGGTGCGACAAGAACTTGCCCGGCGCGGTGATGGCCGCGGCCCGCCTGAACATCCCCACCGTATTCGTCTACGGGGGCACGATAAAGCCGGGCAACTACAAGGGCAAGGACATCAGCATTCAGGACGTGTTCGAGGCGATAGGCGCTCACTCCAAGGGTAAGATATCCGATGGAGACCTGAGGGATATAGAGTGCGCCGCATGCCCGGGGGCCGGGTCCTGCGCAGGAATGTTCACCGCCAATACCATGTCATCCACCATAGAGGCCATGGGCATGTCGTTGCCCGGCGCCTCGTCGAAACCCGCTGTCGAGCAGGGCGTCCTGGACACTGCATTCGCCGCGGGACAGGCTGTAATGGCCCTGCTGGAGAAGGGGATAAAGCCCCGGGACATCCTGACCAGGAAGGCCTTCGAGAACGGAATCGCCGTGGCCGTGGCAATGGGAGGCTCTACGAACGTGGTCCTTCATCTGCTGGCCATCGCCCACGAGGCCGGAGTGCCCCTCAGCATCGACGATTTCGACGGTATCAGCGAGCGCACCCCTTACATAACGGATATGAAGCCCGGCGGTGCGTATGTGATGACGGACCTGGACAGTGAGGGCGGAGTTCCCGTAGTAATGAAGCGGCTGCTGGACGCAGGCCTGCTCCACGGGGACGCTTTGACGGTAACGGGAAAGACGGTGAGTGAGAACCTGGAGTCGGTAAAGATAGATGACGATAACCGGGTGGTGCATCCCGTGGAAAATCCCCTCAGTCCCCACGGCTCACTGATCATACTGAAGGGTAACCTGGCCCCCGAGGGCGCGGTGGTGAAACTGGCCCACGTGGAGCATCTGAATCACGTCCTCAGGGGTCGGGCCCGGGTGTTCAACCGCGAGGAGGACGCCTTCAGCGCAGTCCGGTCCCAGGAGATCCTGCCCGGAGACGTGGTGGTGCTCAGGTACGAGGGCCCCAAGGGTGGGCCGGGAATGAGGGAGATGCTCCATGTGACCGCGGCCATCGTGGGACAGGGGCTGGGCGAGGACGTGGCCCTGATAACCGATGGACGGTTCTCCGGCGCAACCCGAGGCCTCATGGTGGGACACGTGGCCCCGGAAGCGGCCGTCGGGGGGCCCATAGGTATCATCGAGGAAGGGGACACCATCGTGCTGGACATCCCCAATCGGACATTGAGCCTGGATATATCCCAGGATGAGATGGACCGACGCCTTAAGGCCTGGAAACCGATGCCCCCCAACTACACCTCCGGGGCCCTGGCCAAGTACGCCAAGCTGGCCTCCTCGGCGTCCCTGGGTGCGGTTACTGGCTAGTTGCGCGGCGGCAAATCGTCTAAAGACCCGGTTGGAACCAGGAGCGATTTGTCTATCGGGCCGGATGGTATTAAAATACCCTATGCCTTGTACTAAGGTGAAAAGCACACAAAGACTATAGTTCGGGAGGCCTGGCCCAGATGACTTACATAATCGCAGAGCCCTGCATCGGCGTTAAAGACCTGTCGTGTGTCGAGGTGTGTCCCGTCGATTGTATCTACCCTGCCGACGGGGAGGGCGACACCATGCTGTATATAGACCCGGACGAGTGCATCGATTGCGCCGCCTGCGAGCCCGTCTGCCCTGTGACCGCGATATTCGAGGAGTCCGAGGTGCCGGGGTACTGGGCCAAGTACTACGACATCAACATAAACTACTTCAAAGATAAGTAGCGGTTCGTCTGCGACCAAAGGTGGGTTCCAAAACCCTCACCCCCTGTATCCCCCTCTCCCTCGCCAAGGGAAAGGGGGATGAAAATGAATCTGGTCCCGACTTGTCGGGACAGACCCCCTCCAAAGTCCCGCCAGGTCGGGACTCTGGACTCCCCTTTAGTAACAATATCGAAACTACTTGTAGTAAGGATATGAGGCCTGGCTTGAGCCGGGCCTTTACTCTGCCGAGGCGCGTGATGCGGGTCAGGGGTCGGAGCAGTCCCGGGTGAAACCGCAGTTGGGGCAGACTACCTTACAATGGACCTCAGCAGTCGGGGCGCTGCACACGTCACACAGGCCCCGGTCGACCTGCAGGGTCTGAGGGCTGTTTTCGGTAGAGGGAGCAGCCTCCGCCATGCCTAGATTGTACCACGCTGGCGATGCCCGGGTGCAATCGTTTGGACTTTGGGACACCCACTCTGTATAGTTCACCCTGGCGGCCGCTTGTATACTTGGCCAACAAGCCAGGAGGGCGATCATGAACAAGTCACACTATCTCATTATCGCATTGGTTATGATTACACTGGTTGCTGCGGCTTGCGGCGGCAGTGAGGAGGTCACCACTGCGCCCACCGCCGTTAGAGCCGTCATTCCCAGGATGGAACAGTTCCGCGTTCGGGACGATGCTCTCCTGACTTTCCCCGCTTTTGGAGCTGACAGCATTTGGTTGGCCAGCAACTACGAAAGTTCTATTACAAGGCTAACTCTGGATGGTGAGGAGCTCTATACCTTTGCCGTAAACAATGCGCCCAGATGTGTAGCCTATGACG
>JACZVB010000010.1 GCA_022572865.1 Chloroflexota bacterium
AAGCCTGTTCGATCCAATGCGCTCTACGCACTCTCTCACCGTAGGTTCGGCGTTCTTGAAGGGGTATTCCCAGATGCCTCCCAGTTGAATGGGGAATAGAAGCTGCATATGGCAGTTGGGGGACTCGAACACCTCCCAGACCTCCTCCGGCAACTCTATCCGGTCTCCCTCTAAGAAAGTCAGCCACTGAAGCCCGTGGGTGATGACCACTTTGGTGTCTGGATATCGTTCAATCCACCTTCCCAGCGTCCGGTGCTCTTCCAGGTAGCTATCGCGGTTGGAGAGGTTGGAACGAGCACTGCGCCTCGCCTGTAAAGTGAAATAAACCGGTAGCCCCAGGCCCGAAACCGCCTCCCAGAAGGGCCGCATGGGTCCGTCTTCCCAGCTCTCCGAATATCCTCCATCCCAGTAATATCGAGAGGGGAATTGGTAACCACAGACACCCCCTGCGGCCACTTGTCGTTCCACCTCCTGGACAGCCGCCTCTACATCCTTTGGAATCTCGGCCCCGGGCAAGCTGACCAATCGCCTGAGGCGATCCGGGAACTGGACAGTCGCCTGTCTATGGAGTTCGTTTGTCTGGCCGAGGTGGGGCGAGCTATGTAAGATTGCCATGTCCACGCCAGCATAGTCCATCTCAGCTATCAGGACTTCCGGAGGCATCTCCAGATTATGTAGCATGGGTGGCAGGTACTGCTTTGTGTAGGTCTCTCCGTCGTGGGTCCAAACGAGCCGGCCATTATCCCTCCCCCAGATAACTTTGTGGAACTCTCCCGTCTCCGGGTCTATGAGGACGCTGTTCTCAGCCCTGGCCCGGTCCTTGACCCTCCAGACGGGCTGATGGTGTCCACCCAGCTCCCGCTGCACTGCCCGCATCTTCTCTGCGAGGGCGCTGTACCCCGCTTGGGCATCGAGGGGAGGAAAAATATAAGCATGGCCATCGATTAACATACTAAGGTCTCCTGAATCAGTAGTCATTCCTCCGAAAACAACCCGCTCATCCTGTCCGATGAGCAAAGCATCATCGGACTTCTGATAGCCCCGACAGTTCGGAGCGCATCGGAGAGCTCGTCAAAGCATGTCCTGAGCGTAGCCGAAGGGCACGAGCGGCATTAGATTTTCATCCTTCACGGCGACAGTGACATTCAGCATGAAAGATTCCTGAGTAAAAGTGAGGCCCTCGTTCCTCGGGTTATTTTGCCCCGTACACGATCTCCCCATCGATAACCGTCATCTCCACCGATAGATTGCGAATCTCCTCGCCAGGAGTGTTGAGCAGGTCGCCGCCGATGAGGGTGAAGTCCGCCGCCTTTCCCACCTCGATGGAACCCTTCTCTCCCTCCTTGAAGACGCTGTAGGCGGCATTGATGGTGTAGCCCCGGATGGCCTCTTCGACGGTGATACGCTCGTCCTTGCCGCAGTCCTGGCCCTCCATGGTGACCCTGGATACGGCCGCCGATATGTTGTCCAGGGGCCTGAAGGACACCACCGGCGAGTCGGTGCTGAGGACGATGGGTATACCCAGGTCCAGCTCCGATCTCAGGGGTATCAGCTTCTTGGCACGCTCTTCCCCAAGGTTCGCCAGGAAACCATCGCCGTTGTAGTAGAGGTAGCTGGGCTGGGATATGGCGAGGAGTCCCAGCTTAGCCATGCGCTCCAGGTGCTTTATCGGGTAGCCGCAGTGCTCGATCCTGTGGCGATGGTCCTCCCTGGGGTGCTCCTTCAGTATCTCCTCCCATGAGCTGACGACCATCTCCATGGCCGCGTCCCCCTGGGAGTGGGTGCCGGTGTGAAGCCCCGCGGTGTGGGACTCCAGGAGCAGGTCCCGGAGCTCGTCTCGGTCCCAGTAGGTGTAGCCGTAGGTGTCGGGCGGGTTCACGTAGGGATTTTGAAATGCGGCGGTGCAGCCTATCAGCGAGCCGTCGGCATAGCATTTGATGGTGCCTGCGGACAGCCGGCTGTCGCCCATGAAACCCATGACCCCCAGGGCCTTGACGTCCTTCAGGTGGTTGGACAGGTACATGCAGTGGACCTTTACCCCGAGCACTCCGCGGTTCCTCGCCTCCACATATGCAGGCATCTCCCTTGCGGTGACCTGGGCGTCGACTATCGAGGTCAGCCCTTCCTTGTGGTACATTTTGCACACCCGCTCGATGGCCTGGACCAGGTCCTCGACGGGGGTGTCCTGGCCCGGGTCAGGGCCGTGGTTGCCCACGTCCACCGCACCTTTGATCACGACCCGCTGGGCCGAGTCCAGCAGCATGCCGGTGATCCGCCCCTTCCCGTCGCGTACGAACCTGCCCCCCTTCGGGTCCTGGACGGTGTCGGTGATTCCCGCCTGCTCCAGGGCCAACGAGTTGACCAGGGCGAAGTGGCCAGAGGTGTGGACGATGACCACGGGGTGTTTGCGGCTCATGTCGTCGATGTCCCATCGGGTGGGCATCTGACCTCCGGGGTATTTGGCGTAGTCCATGCCCCAGCCCCTTATCCACTCTCCCTCGGGAGTATCCTCGGCGGCGTTGGCTACAGTAGAGGCCAGCTCGCCTACGGAGCCTATCTTGGGGTAGCCCGCCTGCATATTGTCCATGGTGGTGCCTACGTGCACCATGTGGTTGTGGGCGTCCATGAGGCCTGGCAAGAGGGTCTTGCCCTGGAGATCGATTATCCGGGTATCGGGGGGCAGCGACTTCCTTATCTCATCGGCGTGTCCCACCCGCCTGATCCGGCCCTCCTCCGCATAGACGCCGCTGACGATGGTGCTCTTTGCATCGGACGTGAAGATCTTGCCGCCGAGGAAGGCGAGTCTGGTTTGGGAAGCCATTGTTACCTCCTGTGCTCTTCGATACTCTGTTTGATAGGTCTTGCCCATCAGGAGACCTGAGGGCGCTGGTCGGCCCACGGATAGACCTTTTCGTAGGCCGCCGAGGCCCTGAGCACCGTGGCCTCAGCCCCTGCCCTGCCGATGACGTGTAATCCCACGGGCATCCCATCCGACGAGAATCCGCAGGGAATGTTGGCCGCGGGCTGACCGCTCATGTTGATGGGAAAGGTGTAATACAGGTAACCCAGATGGGGTGGCACCCGTTTGCCGTCTATCTTCTGCGGTGGCTTGCCTACTGGAAAGGCGACGGTGGGCATGGTAGGGCTCATGAGCAGGTCGTATCTCTCCAGGAACTCGGTGAACCTTCGCTGCACCAGGAGCACGGTATGCAGGGCCTGGGCGTAGTCGGCTGAGGTGGCATGCCTGCCCTGCTCCAGGCTGTACCTTCCGTAGGAGGTCAGCTCTCCGGCATGCTCGTTCAGAAGATATCCGTAGCTGCTGTAGGCCGCGCTGCTGAAGATGGTCCAGAAGGCCCTGAACGGGTTCTCCAGTCCTACCTCCACCTCCTCTACCGAACAGCCCAGCTCCTCGAAGCGGCGGGCCGCTCTGGTGGTTATCTCCAGCACCTCCGGGTCCACCGCCGCATACCCGAAATCGGGGCTCCAGCCTACCCGCAGCCCCTTGACCCCGTCATCCAGTCCCGAGACGAAATCGGGCACCGGGCCCTTCAGTGACATCGGGTCCCGGGGATCGTGGCCCGAGAGCACCTGGAGCATGATCGCTGAGTCGCGAACTGTACGGGATAGGGGCCCCGACTGGGAGAACATGTTGGCGGGTGGAGCGCCCCTGCCGACGCTTCCGTACCTGGGCACCCTCCACTGGGTCGGCTTGATGCCGTAGACCCCACAAAAGCTGGCTGGAATTCGTATGGAGCCGCCGCCGTCGCTGCCCGTGGCCAGGGAGCAGAGTCCCGAGACCAGTGACGCCCCTGCGCCTCCGCTGGACCCGCCGCTGGTGCGCTCCAGGTTCCACGGGTTTCGACACGGATCGCCCAGCCGGTTCTCCGTCGTGCCCGACTGGCCGAACTCGGGGGTGTTGGTCTTTCCCAGGATGATGGCCCCGGCATTTCTGACCCGCTCCACCACCACCGAGTCTTCATCGGGGACGTGGTCACGGAAAACGTAGCACCCCATGGTGCTTCTGATGCCCTTGGAAAACTCCAGGTCCTTTATGGACACGGGAACGCCGTGCAGGGGGCCCAGGTCCTCACCGCGGGAGACCGCCTCCTCGGCCCTCACCGCAGCGGCCCTGGCCTCCTCCGCCGAGACCGTCAGGTAGGAGTGGAGCTTCGGGTCCAGGTCCTCTATCCGCTTGAGAAAGAGGTCAACCAGCTCTCGGGGCGAAACCTCCTTCGAGGCGACCATCTCCCGAATCCGCCATGCCGGGGCAAAGGCCAGGTCATCACTGTTCATTCTGTTTCTCCGTGCTTTTTCTAGTAGGAATAGTCGATGAAATAATGCACCACAATACTATCACGGGCTGCTCGCAGGGTCTGGTGACAGCGACACCTTGAGGTCTCCGTTCTAAGGGGCAAGGGCCCGAATCACCGCTATGATCTGCTCTTTGGCCCCCTGGCCCGAATATCGGGGCGCTATTATAGGAAGGGTGGCCCCCGCCCTCCGATACTCTTCTATCCTCTGTTTGCACTCCTCCGGCGTTCCTATGGCGGCGATGGCGTTCACCATCTGGTCGGGCGCCATTCGGGCCAGGTCCTTCCCCCTGCGGCCCTCGAGGTACGCCTGGCGAATCGCCGATGCCTCTTCCGCGAAACCCTGCTCCGCCAGGGCACGGTTGTACCTGGGAAAGAAGCCGGCGTAGAAGGCCAGCGAGGAGCGGATGCCCTCGATGTCGGCCGGGCCGTCCAGGGACACGCTGGTGGTTATCAGGTTGGCTATCTCCACCTCTTCGGGCCGGCGGCCCGCGGCCCTGGCGCCCTGGGCCACGATTTCGGCCGCCTTTCGGGTGCCGCCCGGAGTCGTCCAGGTCAGCATTGCGCCCTGGGAGACCTCCCCGCAAATCTGGAGCATCTTTGGAAACACCGCGGCCAGGTAGATGGGCATCTCCCGGCGAAAGGGACGGAACCACATATCGAAGCGCTTGATATCGAAGATTTCGCCCCGGTAAGCAGTTTCTCCTTGCCTGAGCAGGGAGCGAACGATCTCCACCGTTTCCCGCAATCGCTGCACGGGCCTCGAATAAGGGAGGCCGTGCTCCCCTTCTACCTGGACCCTGTGGCTGGACCCCAGGCCCAGGATGAACCTTCCCTGGGAAAAGTGGTCTACGCAGGCCGCTGCCATGGCGATGGTGGGAGCGCTCCGGACGAATACGCTGACTATGCTGGTCCCCAATCTGATCCGCTCGGTGGCCAGGGCGCAGGCGGTAAGGGTGGTGAACTGATCGCCCCCGTGGCCCTCGGAGAGCCAGAAGGAGTCGTAACCCAGCTCATCGGCCAGCCGGGCGCACTCCACCACCTCCGGGGGCGTCAGGCCCTGGCCGCTGAGGCCCAATCCCAGGCGGGTCGCTTTCCTAACTCCAGTCGATTCGATGTTGTGACCAATCTTTCTCGTGTTGAATTTTCCGCTCGCACTTCGACAAGCTCAGTGTGAACGGATTCTAATACTGTCTGCCAGGCGGGCGCACTCCACCACCTCCGGGGGTGTCAGGCCCTGGCCGCTGAGGCCCAATCCCAGGCGGGTCATGCCGTCAACTCCTTCCGATCTCTACGGCAGGTCATCTACGAACTCGAAGGAGGGGGGAGACAGCTCATCGACGCTCCGCTCCTGCTGGTCCCACTGCTGGAATCCCGCCCATATCTTCTCCGATTCCACCTGGACCTCTCTCATCAGCCGGTCCAGGTCTACCCCCACAACCATGCCGTCTTCCACCACGGTCTTGCCGTCCACGATGACCCGTTCCACGTCGTCGCCTACGGCGCAGGTGACCAGGGCCCTTATCGGGTCCCTGACTCCCCCGAAGTGGGGCCTCTGGAGGTCGATGATGAGGATGTCGGCCTTGGCGCCCGGGGCCAGCCTCCCCAGGTCTTCCCTGCCTAGCCCCCTGGCCCCGCCCAGGGTAACGGCGTTGAATACGTCTCTGGATGAGCCGGTGAAGTAGTCCCTCTCCACTATCTTGCAGACCAGGGAGGCCAGCCTCATCTCGCCGATGATGTCCTGGGGATAGGTGTCGGTGCCCATAGCCATGTTGATGCCGGCGTTCAGATATCGCTGGAAGGACTCCAGGGCCATGCCGCGGCGGGCGAATACCAGGGGCGAGTGGGCCACCGTAACCCCCGATTCGGCCAGCAGCTCCAGGTCTCTGCCCCCGGAGTAAGTGGTGGCGCCGTGGACGCTGGTGAAGAGGCAGTGGCCCAGGATCACGTCGGGCGCAAGGAGCCCGCAGTTCCACAGGTACTCTACGGGGGTGACGCCGTGGGTCTGGACTATCTGGTTGAATTCTAGGAGGGTCTCGGAGTTGTGGATGCTTATACCCACGCCCAGCTCATCGGCCGTCTTGCGGGTCTCCTCCAGAAGCCTGGGGGTGGAGGTTGCGGTCTCCACCGGGAAAAGCATCCCCTTGATCCGGCCCTGGTAAGCGCCGTCGTATTCCTTTATGAAGTCCCTGGCCCGACGGAGATCGGACAGTGAACCCTCTTCGTCCCAGTAGCTCTTCAGCCGGGCGTCGGAATCGTAGTACCAGTGGCCTGCGCCGTATCCGGGGGAAAGGTAGGCCCTGATGCCGACCTCGCCGCACAGGTGGACAAACTGTTCTATGCCTCCCCGGCCCCCCAACTCACCACCCATCTCCACCATAGTGGTCGAGCCGCTCTTCAATAGGTTGACCAGGGAGAAGAGGCCCCCGACCTGGGGGCTTTCCAGGTCCAGCATGCTGAACTGGTTGTCCCGTCCCTTTACCGGCAGGTAGTTGAGAAAGCCGCAGTTCATCAGCTCGGGCCGGCCCGCGTCGGCGATGATCTTCTCCGAGGCCTGGCTGCTGGCGTGGACATGGGTATTGACGAATCCTGGGCAGACCAGCTTACCCCCGGCGTCGATAGTCTCATCCACGGCCTCGGGGTAGGAGCGCCCGACGTAGACTATCCGGTCGGCTTCGAACACGACCTCCCCGTCGTGCAGTATCTTGTGCTCGGCGCCGTCGAATCCTACGACGTACCCACCCTTGATCAACGTCTTCACACCCGGCCTCCTTCCACCTGATGCTTCAGCTCTTTCAGCCATCCTCTGGACTGGTCTGCGGCGATTGTTATCGACAGGCCCCTTCCCATCGCCAATGACCGCCGGGTCGAGGGCCTGCTGGCACGTTCCTCCTCAAAGGGATGAAGCTAACCCATCGAAAATATCTAGAGATTTTGGCCCGAGGCTATGCTTTCGAAGGGCGGGTGCATGGGGGAATAGAATAGGAGGGTTGCTGTGTCAGGTTCAAGTATTCCCACCATCTATCGACAGGCGGGGCCGGAGTGACCGAATCAGCAGCCTGGGCTTGCTCATATTCCTGCTGGGCTAACGGCGGCGCGGCAGCTGGGGGATCAGCCAGGACAGGAACGCGTCGCTGCTGCGAGTCTGAATGTATACCCTCCCCGGCCCCGTCATCTCCACCACCAGGCCCTCGCCGCTGAACAGGGTCGACTTCAGCCCCCCGACCCGGGTGACCCGGTAGCCGACGCCCTGGTCGAAGGCCACCATGTGGCCGGTGTCCACGATATACTTCTCGCCATTCTTCAGGTCCTTGCTGTGGATCGCCCCATAGCTGGACAGGAACAGGTCGCCTTTGCCCTCGAGCCTGAGTAGAAAGAGCCCCTCGCCGGAAAAGAAGGTCTTGGCCCCGCCCCATTGGGTATCGATGGAGATGTCCGTGGAGCAGGCCATGTAAGACCCCGACTGGACCATCAAGACCTCGTTGTTAAGCTCCAGGTGGACCACGTCCCCGGGAAGTGCCGGGGCCAGGGTCACTTCGCCGGGCTCTTCGGCCCTGAAGGTGTTCAGGAAAAAGCTCTCGCCGCCCATGAACTTGCGGGCCAGGCCCCCCAGGAGCCCACCCCGCATCTTGGTCTCTATCTGGATGCTGGGTGACATGCTGACCATAGCTCCTGCTTCCGCCGTGATATCTTCGCCTCTGTCAAGGCTAATGACCGCTAGCGAATAGGAGGGTTTATAGAGGATTTCGTGCTTCATATCTCCACCTCTCTTAGACCTGATAAGTCTTGTTCTATCAGCGCCGTCCCGACCATAAGCACCCGTCTTCATTGTGTCAAGGTGAAGCCGCCTCGATTGTTGTCATTCAGGAGGCCCTTTGCTATCCTTTCACGGGCGTTCTGCCCCATACCATTTCGTGGGACCAAATGTCGGAGGAGGACCTTCCTGCATGGTGTTCTCCCGCAAATTCCCCGTGGACGGAGAGTTTTGAAGGAGGAGTCGGGTAATGGGCTTCGAGTTTATTCGTTTCGAGAAGAAGTATGGCATCGCAACCCTGACCTTGAACAGGCCCAAGCAGCTCAACGCAATAAACAGCCAGATGATCGATGAGATCCTTGAAGCGATAGCCGAGGCCGGCGCCGATCCCGAGGTACGGGTCCTGGTCCTCAGGGGCGAGGGCCGCGCCTTCAGCGCAGGGGACGACCTGAAGGGAATGGGCCCCAGTTCCCGGAAGGTAGGCTCCGACATCCTCTCCGAGCAGTTGGAACAGCACCCCAGATTCGTAAGAGCCCTCAGGGGACTGCTCAAGCCGGTGATCGCCGGGGTCCAGGGCTACGCGCTGGGGGCCGCCTGCGAGATGGTACTGGCCTCGGACCTGATCATCGCCGCGGAGGACGCCCGAATAGGGCTGCCCTATGTCCAGAGGGGCCTGGCCTCCGGCACCTACTCCCTTCAGATGAGCATCGGCTACCACAAGGCCTGCGAGATGCTTTTTCTGGGCGACTGGGTCAGCGGCAGGGATGCCGAGCGTATCGGCCTGATAAACAGGGCCGTGCCCCCAGACCAGTTGGACGAGGCCGTGGCGGAGATGGCCGGCAGACTGGCCAAGGGGGCCACTACTGCCATCGCCTACATGAAGCAGGCCATGAACACTTCGCCGGCCATCCATTGGGAGGCGGGCCTCACCCTCCAGACCCTGATCCAAAAGCCGGTACAGGATACCGGGGACGCCCAGGAGGGGCGGAAGTCGTTCATCGAGAAGCGGGAGCCTCACTTCAAGGGCAGGTAGTCCCTGGCCGTACTGGTCATACCAGGGGGCTTATCTGGCCCCGGGCCATCAACTCCTCCAGAAGCTGGGCCACGCCGTCTCCCGATGCGGGCCTGACCACCAGATCGGCCGCTCTCTGCACCTCGGGTGGAGCGTTCCCCATGGCTACTCCCAGACCCGCCCACCGGATCATGTCTACGTCGTTGAGGCTGTCTCCCACGGCCACCGTCTCCTCCCGTAGGACTTTTAATTGCCCGGCCAGGCGCTTCAGGGCCAGGGCCTTGCTGCCCTCGGGATGGCCTATCTCGCAGAGGTGACTATAGGTCTTTATGATGGACAGGCAGGACCCAAGCCTGCTCCTCACCCGGTCCACGACCAGGTCTATCTGGTGGTCCTCTCCAGTTACCACCACCTTCGTAGGGGCCTCTCGGACGTGCTCCGTCAGGTCGCCTACAGGGTCCGCTTCTATCTGGAGGATAGACTCGTAGCTCTCTACCCGGGGGGTGCGGGCCCGGACGTAGAAGTGGTCCCGCACGAACACAAATGGCGAACCCCCCGTCTCCTCGATCAACCTGATGACCCGGTGGGCCAGGGGCAGGGGTATCGGCTTCTCCCAGAGCACCTCCTGGGTGACCGGGTCTCCGATTAAGGCCCCTTGATAGCAGATGATGGGCACGATCAGGCCTAACTGGGAGCAGAAGGGAAGGGTGGAGTTGAACATCCGGCCCGTGGCGATGGTAACCTCCGCGCCCATCTCTCTGACCCTCTTGACGGCTTCCTTGGTCCTGTCGGTCACGGGTGTGCCAGAGGCGCGATCGTGGAGGGTGCCGTCCAGGTCGAAGGCTATCAGCTTGTAACCCATCTCTTTACCTGATCAGTTCTTGGCTTTCGACTTTGCAAAATATCTGGCCAGCTCGTCCCGTGAGAACGTAGGCATCTCTTTCTCACCGGCCCGGGACACGACCACCAGTCCGTCTTCCGAGGGCCTGATCTCACCGATGTCGTGGGCCGCTATCCCCGACTCTTTCAGGGCGTCAAGAACGTCCTGAGTCTGGTTCGGGGACAGGGTCAGCACCAGCGCTCCCGAGGCCAGCAGCCCCAGGGGGTCCAGGCCCAGGCATTCGCAGATCTCACGGGTCTCGGGCAGCACCGGAATCTGCTCCAGGTCCACCCGCATCCCCACTCCCGCTGCCCGGCCTATCTCCTGCAGACCGGTCATCAGGCCCCCCTCCGTCGGGTCGTGCATGGAGTGCACCTTGGCACAGGCCCTCGCCCGAGACGCCTCCTTCAGCACGCTGATTCCGGGGTCGTAGAGATAGTCCCTTGCCCGTCGCAACGATTCACGGCTCATGCCTCGGGCCTCCAGGGCGGCCGACGCTTCCCTTGCCAGGACCGCCGTTCCCTCGATGGCTATGCCCTTGGTCAGTATGATCCGGTCTCCGACCCTGGCCCCGGAGGTGGGGGTGATCTCATCCTGACTTGCCTCCCCCAGCATCGACCCCACTATCAAGGGCCGGTCCAGGTCATAGGTGATCTCGGTATGTCCCCCTATCAGGGTTATGTCCAGGGAGCGACACGCAGAGCCGATCTGATTGAATATCTGCTCCACATCCGCCTGCTCCATGCGCTCCGGGACAAGGAGGGTGGCAAGGAACCATCTGGGAACTGCGCCCGTGGCCGCGATGTCGTTGGCATTGACGTGGACCGAGTACCACCCGATATCGTCGGTGGCGAAGGTTATCGGGTCGGTCTTGACCACCAGCACCCTGTCGCCGTCCATTTTTATTACGGCCGCGTCTTCACCCACCGCAGGCCCGATGAGGACCCGCTCATCGTGGATGGGGGCACCGGCCAGAAGCCGGTCTAGCAGATCAGAGGGCAGCTTTCCTATTTCCATGAACGCACGGGTCTAAGAGGTCTACAACAGGCGTTGATTCAGGCTGTTCGCACGGGAAATCATACCACACGGGTCTAAAGGTTCGAGATGGATGGGGCCCTGGGCCCGCGGCCCGGTGTTGGAGACGCAGGGCTAATCGAAGGAGACGCGGCCCGACCTGAGACGGCGTTGTATCAGGGCCCGGATCGGAATGTAGAGGAGACTGGGGCTTAAGGGGAGGTTCTTCCTTATCAGCATCCTGTTGATCAGGAAAGCGATGGCGATGACACCAGCCCCTCCGATGGCGTCCAAGATGTAGTGATTACCGGTGGCAACTATGGCGAAGAATGTGATGGTGGGATACAGGACTCCCAAAATCCTCAGCCACCAGAAGCCGGTGCTAAAGAACATCACTCCAAATAAGACAGTCCAGCCGAAGTGGATGCTGGGCATGGCTGCGAAAGCGTTGTAGTAGAACTGGGCCTCCCGGCTGTTGTACTGGGCGGGGCCGAAGGACTGGATGGTGTCAACTATCCCCGTTCCGCTTATCATCCGGGGCGGGGCCAGGGGAAACAGCGCGTATACCACCACCGCGATGAATAGGCTCAAGAGGATTATGTTGCGGTAATAGATGTATTTTTTCAGGTTGATCTTATACAAAATGATGCCGGTGGGGATTATTATGGGGAAGAAGGTCAGTATGTAGCTCCAGTTGAAGAAGACGATCACATGGTGGGCGCCATCCAACAGCCATCTCTGCAGGTGCAACTCCCAGAAAAACCCCAGGGAGTTCTCAAGGGAGACGAGCTTCAGGGCGTTTTCTGTGGCCACTGCCTCCACATTCTCGAACACCAGCTTCCTGGTGATCATGTAAAGGAAATAGGCAAACGTCAGCAGGGACACTTCTTTGAGGACCCTCCGACTGCCTACAGATCTGTAGGCTCTCTTAAGATGCCGGGTTATGTGCTGTCCGCTCGGGTTCGTATGCATGGTTCGGTCGCAGCTATCGGTTGGGGGCGAAGGCCTGGGTTCTGAATGTCCGAACAACTGATTGAATTATACTCGATTGCCGCATATCGGACATATGTCGCCAGGCAAGCTCCTGCCTTTCCGATCCTGGGGCCTGGGTCTTGTTGGACTCCCCAGGACGCTAAGTAGCTATTTTCCTACCTTTGCCTCTTCCTTCTTGTCGCGGCCGAACATCTTGAGGATGGCCCCCGAGTGTTTGCGTCCGTTGGGGCTTTCCAGATAGACGTCACAGGTCAGGCAGCCCACCTCCACCCGGGGCATCTTCCCGCTCATGAACATATTA
>JACZVB010000281.1 GCA_022572865.1 Chloroflexota bacterium
ACTGCCGGCGAGGACTGCTCACCACCCGGTACCAGGGGGAAAGACCACCGTATTTGCCCGGTCGCTGCGTCCAGGGCATAGAACCTGTTATCGTCGGCGCCGAAATAGACGACTCCATCTGCCACCGAGGGCGAGGCCCTGAGAAGGCCCCCCACCGGGAATCTCCATAAAGGCCTTCCCGTAGACGCATCCAGGGCCAAGAGGCTGAGGTTGAAGGTGCCCTGATACAGGACTCCGTCTACGACGGCGGGGGACGACTCCACGACGCCTCCCGTGTCGAGCTTCCAGCGAAGGGTGGGGTCTTGACCCAGACCCGAATCGCCTACAGCGCCCGTGTGCTGCAGATTTTGGCGAAACATTGGCCATTGTGAGCTTTCTGCTGGGAGGGTAGCAGGCCGAGGGCCAGGAAGGACATCGGGGATGGGGCTGAAGGTGGGTGATGGCGGCCCTTCGCCCAGCGGCGCTCCGCAGGCCATGACCACGGTCACCAGAAGGGTTGCCAGATAAGCCGTAGCCCTGGTCACCGAGCGTCTACCGTGCGACCCGGGTGTTTATACCGGCACCCAGTACCCATGGGGCTTGGGTTTGGCTGTATAATCTGCAGCATTAGACGGGAGACTCATCGGTAGGACGGCCCTATAGAATTCGTTATCCTATCCATTCTCAGTCTAGTTGGAGCCCCAGTGCCGTGGCCAGAAGCCGACAGCTAATCGATATCGCCTATTCCTTTTTCATCGCGCTGGCCATTGCCCTGGTGATGATCCTCGTTGTCGAGGCGGTCAGGGAGAACCGTACCCTGAGCGAGGAGACGGCCGAGCGGGTGAGTTTTCTTCTCATTTTCCCTGTAGCCGTAGGCATAATCGCCGGAGGAGCAAGCTTTGTCCTGTCTATCGTCGCCTGGACGGAGTGGAGATTACTGGTGCTTTCGTTCCTGGAGATTATGAGCCTGGTGTCCGCCTTGACGGGTCAGGGGTTGGCCCTGGTGTACTTCGTGCTGGCGCTCTATATGGCCGCATGTGCTGTGTTTTCGTGTCAGTGGTTCGGGGTTCGACGCCTGCGCCGCCTCTAGCTATACGGGCCTCTTAATGCAAGAGGCTGCGATGGCACCTCATCGCTTCCGTATGAGCATCAGGCCGTCCCTCACGGTAAGAAGCACCTGCTGCACCCTGGCATCATCCTTCACATGGTCGTTGAAGGCGGCAATGGCCCGGGTGTCTTCGTCCTTGGGGTCCAGTACCTTTCCCGACCAGAGGGTGTTGTCTACAACGATGAGCCCACCGGGAGAGAGCAGCTCCAGGCACCTCTCATAATAGTTAGTGTAGTTGGTCTTATCAGCGTCGATGAAAACCAGATCGAAGGGGCCGTCTAGGGTCTCGAGAGTCTCGAGGGCCGGCCCGACCCGTATCTCGATCTTTCTGCCGTGGGGGGTCTTGCCGAAATAATGGCGGGCCTGGGGCCTGGGGTTTATGTCGCAGGTTATCAGTTTGCCGTCATCGGGCAGTGCGTGGGCCATCATCAGCGCGCTGAAGCCGGTGAAGGTCCCCAACTCCAGCACTCGCTTGGCCCCCGAGGCGTGGATGAGGCACTGGAGCAGGGTCCCGACCAGCTGGTCCGAGAGCATCGACGGCGCGTCCGCATTGGCTACCGTATCCCGCCTCAGCTCCTCCAGGGTGGGGGGAAGGGGGGTGGTGTGCTCAAAGGCATAGGCCTCGATCTCTTCGGGGACGATACCGAACATGTTAATCTCCTATTTCTCGATCCGTTTAGCTCTGGCCGGGTAATCCCCGCCCCGACGACGAGAGGTTGAGATAGAGGGGCCAGGAGGCACGGGTCACGCAACAGCCTGCTGAGGGCGTCTGGGCGAAAACGACCTGTGGTCCTTTGAGCTCCAGGCTATTGGAACCTGGGCATGACCTTCTCGCCGAACAGGTTCAGGCAGTTAAGCACCTTCTCGAGGGGCAGGCCCGGGAAGTTGAGAAACAGGGCCAGATGCTGGCAGTTGAGCTCCTTTTGCAGCCTCTCGATCTGCTCGGACACGGATTCGGGGGAACCCACCAGGATCAGATCGTGCTTGAGCTGAAAGTCGAACCACTCCAGGTCCATGTCTCCTGCCGATAGCTCCTCTTCCAGCGTCATCGCCGTGCGGGCCTTGTGGGGATTGGCTCCGATCCAGCTTCCCAGGAGATTTGCTCCATCCCGAACGGTGCTCACTGCTTCTTCATATGTGTCCGCCACGTAGGTAGGCCTCATTACGGCCAGTCCCTCGCCGAATGGGACCTCCCGGCCCTGGACCTCCGAGGCGACCTTGTTATACGCGGTCCATGCCTCTTTCATTCGACCCAGGGAGATGGAGAAGCACATCGCGCTGATCCCGCGCTTCGCTGAATACTCGTGGGATGCGACGGACTCGGCCATCATATAGACGGGCGGGTGGGGTTTCTGATAGGGCTTGGGCGTAAGGCCCAGGGCGATGAGCTCACCGTCCTCGCCGTGATATCTAGAGTCGAAGACCAGTGGATTGGTCTCCTTCCAGCCGGGAACGGGATAGGAATAGAATTGGCCCTTGTAGGTAAAGGAGTCCTGGGTCCAGAGCCCCAGGATGATGTCCAGCACCTCGCTAAACAGGGCCCGGTTTCGCACCTGGTCGCTCCGGTCGGCGCCCTCGACAAACTGGAGCGAGGCCCTGCTATTGAGGCCTCGGGCCACCCCGAAGTCCACCCGGCCCTTGGTCAACTGGTCCAGTAGGGCGATGTCCTCTGCAACGCGGATGGGGTTCCAGTCGGGTAGGATGACACCACACTGCCCTATCCTCATGTGGTCGCTGCAGGCGACCAGGTCCGCCCCCAACAGGATCGGATTTGGAGATGCCCGGTACCATCCGTCCCAGGCGAAGTGATGCTCGGCCAGCCATAACCCTGTGAAGCCGGCCTGGTCCATCAGCCGCACCTCTTCGTGCATCTCAACAATCAGCTTCTCCCAGGGAAAGACCTCTCCCACGTGATAGTAGGGTGTGCAGTCGAAACGCATTTTGTTCCCTCCGGCCGCGATATTTCGCCCTCGATCTAGCAGGGACAGGGGAGCCAGTCCCCTCCCGAGGTTCCGCGGCTGACACTCTCCGGCTTTAGCTAAGGATTATATACCAAACTATTCTGTTTCCCGCCCGCTTCGCCGTGGCGCTGCTGTTTGCCGGCTGCCCTATGGTCACAGGAACCGGGGCATGACCTTTTCGGCAAAGAGGTTTTGGCTGTCACGCAGG
>JACZVB010000282.1 GCA_022572865.1 Chloroflexota bacterium
ATATGGGCCCGTCAACATCCCCTTCACCGGCTTCTTGGTCAGGCCCTGGGCGTACCGCCACATATCTATGGTGATGGGCTTATGCCTCCTGATCGGCCCCACGGCTATCGGCTTCCGGTAGTAACGGTTTCCGTAGGAGCGGACAAGGCCGCTGATGGCAAAGCCTTCCAGGTTCTCGGCGAAATAGGTGACCATATCACCCCGGTCTTGCTCACCATCCACCAGGATGTCCAGCCCGATCTCCTCCTGCACCTGGACCCACTCCCTGGTGGACTGTTTTTCCAGCTCGAGGAGGTCCTTCCGGTCTAGCTCCTTCCGGGAGTACTGGGCCCGGGCCTTACGAAGGTAAGGGGGCTTGGGCAAGCTGCCCACCGAGGTTGTGAGAAGTGCGCTCATTTAGGTGACCTCCGCCTTAAAGGCCTCGGCCCCCTCCACCAGCCTCTTCAGCTTGGCAACGGCCACATCTCGGGGCAGATAGTCCAGGCCGCAACTGGGGTTCAGATAGATACGGTCGGGGGATACGTGGGCCGTCGCCCTTTGCAGGGTCCGGGAGAGATAGTCCACCGACTCCAGCTTGACGTTTCTAGCGTCCACGATGCCCAGGCCCAGCTCCGCATCCTCTGGAAAGTCTTCAAGCAGATCGAGGTTGGCCGGGCCTCCCACGAAGTCCAGACCAAACCCGTGAAAGGGGAGCCGGGTGAACCCTGGGAGCTCGGTGGCGTCTCCAAACCAGGTGTACAGCACCCGTTTTACGGACAACCCGTCGGTCAGCCGGGCCATGACCTGCTGGAAGAGTCCCCAGTCCTCCTTGTGCCTGACTATGGCTGGCTCGTCGATCTGCAGTAGGGGCACCCCTTCCTCCTCCAGGGCCAGGGCCTCCTGGCGGATGATATCCGCCAGGTCCAGGGCGAACCGGGCCAGGTCGGCGTGGTGCTCGGACCGGGAGAGCTTGGCCAGGGTATAGGGGCCGGTGAGGATGGCCTTTACCGGGAGGGAAGTGCAGCCGGCGGCGAAGCGGTAGTCTCTCACCGTCATCGGCCCGGGCCACCTGAGGGGGCCCGTGGCCACCGGCTGGCGATAGTAGGTGTTGGTATCGAAGTAACGCAAGAGCCCGGTAAGGTGGAACCCCTCTACGCGACGGGCCAGGTAGGTCTGGCCGTCGTTCCAGCGGACCATCCCGTCGGTGACCATGTCCAACCCCACCTCCTCCTGCTCCTGGATCACCTCCCGGGTTACCTCGTCCTCGACCCTGGCCAGCTCCTCGACAGTTGCGTCCCCCTTGTCGAAACGGTTGATGGCCCGGCGCAGCTTCTGCCCCTCGGGGCCCTCGGCTATCTTCGGATAGTTGCCAACAGTGGTTACCAGCATGAGAATCCGTTACGTCGTGGATGAGATCTGCTCGAAGGTCGTAATGGAGGGATGTTATCACAATGGGCATGGCCCTCACAAGCTCTCCTTTCCCCAAATGCAGGGGCGTCTCATGCTATACTGCCGGTGGCTCTACACCTGATCCGGCATTCTCTTTGCATTGATAAGGTAGAGGACAGGAGGTCCCCCATGGCGAAAGGCGATCGTAACGAAGCACTGTTGAAAAAAGCGGGCAGATACCTGGCCGGTGGCGTTGTAAACCACGTCATACATGGCGTTCTCCCCAGCGACATGCAACCGGTGATAGCCCGGGGCCAGGGCAGCAAATTCTGGGACGTGGACGGCCGGGAGTACATCGACTACGTCATGGGCTCGGGCCCCCTGATTCTGGGCCACGCCCATCCCGAGGTGGTGGCTGCCGCCCAGCGCCAGGTCTCCAATAGCTCTCAATTCTTCAATCTTAGCGAGCCTCTCCTGGAGCTCTCCGAGACTATTGTGGAGGCCATTCCCTGTGCCGAAAGAATCAAATATACAGGCACGGGCAATGAGGCCACCATGTTCTCCCTGAGGCTGGCCAGGGCCTTCACCGGCAGGTCCAAGATACTGAAGATGGAGGGCGCTTATCACGGCACCCACGACTACGTCGCCTGGGCGGGCCGTCATAAGGAGCCGTTCGAATACCCGTATGGCCCTCCGGACTCCCTCGGGATCTCCGATGTCCTGAGCAAGGAGGTGTTGATCGCCCCGTTCAACGATCTGGAGACCGTAGCCGCCATCGTCAAGGAAAACAGGGATGAGCTGGCCGCGGTCATAGTCGAGCCGGTGCAGCGGAACATACCCCCCAGCCCCGGCTATCTGGAGGGGCTGAGGAAGATTACCCGGGACAACGATGTAATGTTGATCTTCGACGAGGTAGTGACCGGATTTCGCCTGGCCTGGGGCGGCGCTCAGGAGCGCTACGGCGTGGTGCCCGACATGGCGTGTCTGGGCAAGGTGATCGGCGGCGGCTATCCCATTGGAGCCGTGGTGGGCAGGGAAGACCTGTTCCGCTCCGTCACACCCGAGGCCGTAGACTCGGGCCAGACGGTCCTGCAGGGAGGCACCTTCAGCGGTAATCCCCTGTCCACAGCAGCCGGCGCGGCGGCTCTGGGGGTCCTACAGCGACCCGGTCAGTACGACCGGCTGAACTTCCTGGGCAAGAGGCTGGGAGACGGGCTCAAAGAGCTCAGCCAGATGCTGGAGCTTCCCGCATTCGTACCCCAGGAAGGCTCGCTGGTAGATATCCTGTTTATAGACAGGCCGGTCCTGCATTACCGGGACACCTGGGCCGCCGATGCCGATATGACATACCGGTTCAAGGCAGGGTTGATACGCCGTGGAATCTGGGCTCTCCCGGGTGGGCCCAAGATGTACGTGTCTCTGGCCCATTCCGAAGAGGACATAGACCTCACCCTCCAGGCTGCTGAGGAATCGATGAGGGACCTGCGGTAGCCCTCAGGCTTCGTCGTGAGTTCAGCCGTACGGATGGCGGGCTGTTGCCAGGGCGTACCCCTTTTGAACTCCAAGACGTACGAGTGTCACATCCGACCCTTACTGGGGCAGCTCTCCCAGGGTCACGGTGATGGTCATCTCCTGGCCGTTCCGGATTATCCCTACTTCTACCGCCTTACCCACCTCCGTCTTGAAGTCCAGGAAGGCGGTCACGGCGTTGGTATCGGCTATGGGCTCACCATTCATCGTAACGATGTGGTCCCCGCCTGCCAGGATCACAATATTGCCAATCTGTACCTGACTTGTTCCCCCTCTGAGCCCGGCCATGTCCGCCGGCCCGTTCTGGGCAATCTGTTGCACCAGGACTCCCTCTTCCGAGGATAGGTTAAGC
>JACZVB010000283.1 GCA_022572865.1 Chloroflexota bacterium
GTCTCGGGTTGAGATCATCGACAAGGCGGCCGACCGCCCCAAAAAGGTGGACATCCAGCTAATACTTGGTCCAGCAAACTAGGTAAGGGGGGAGCCTCATCAACATCCACGGAATCGAAGGAATGACGGCGGACAGCCTTAACGTGGAATTGCGGAGAGGGGGGAAGTTCGTAATCTTCCTATACTGCATTTCGATAGTGTTCTTGACGTTCAAACGTTCTTCGGGTATCTACTTCATCCGCGCCGGAGATGGCACTCTCAGTATGAGCATTAACTTCACCTTAATATCGCTCCTATTTGGATGGTGGGGCTTCCCCTGGGGGCCTATATATACCATTCAGTCGCTGATAACTAATCTGCGAGGCGGAGAGGACGTCACTGATCAGGTGATCGCTTCGCTGTCTGAGCAAGGTGGATAACGCAGCGTTGTGAGTACAACCCATCAAGACTCTCGATAGCCCCGACTAGTCGGGACGTATCGGAGGGGATGGTTCGGTGGGTGGCAGATCACGAGTGCATCTCCAATGGAGGAAAACATTATGACACTGTTTTCGTGGTCAGGCACTAGTCAGGAGGTGAGTCTTGGTGCAATCGATACCCATCAGAGTCGACCAGAACGTGCCGGCCCGAATGCGGGACGGGACAACCCTCTACGCCGATGTATACAGGCCAGAGGCCCCCGGCCGCTATCCCGTCATTCTCACCCGAACGCCCTACGACAAGGACAACTACGGGACCCGTGTCGACAGCCTGGACCCGATCCGAGCCGCAAGGGAAGGCTATGCGGTGGTCATCCAGAACGTCCGGGGGAGGTACAACTCCGAGGGCGAGTTTTACACCTTCATGAATGAGATCGAAGACGGTTACGACACGGTGGAATGGGCGGCAGCCCAGCCCTGGTCGACGGGAAAGGTGGGAATGCACGGGGGCTCCTATGTAGGGGCCACCCAGTGGCTGGCCGCCGTATCCCGTCCCCCGCACCTGGCGGCAATCTTCCCTTCTATAACCAGCCACGATTACTACGAGGGCTGGACATATCAGGGAGGCGCGTTCCAGCTTAACTTCGCCCTGAACTGGAGCCTGAGCCTATCGCTAGCCAACATGGAGAATCTATCCCGATCCCTGGGTGACCTGGCCGCGGAGGGAAAGGTGATGGCGGAGGCCTTTGACCATCTCCATGATGCTGTGGGTTTCCTGCCCTTGAAAGACTACCCGGCCCTCAGCGCCCCGGGCCTGGCGCCCTACTATTACGACTGGATCAAACACCCCGAGAACGACTCCTACTGGCATCGGTGGAATATCGAGGATAGGCACCACACCATACAGGTCCCGGCCTACAGCATGGGTGGCTGGTACGATATCTTCCTGGGCGGCACCATCCGCAACTTCGTGGGGATGCGCAAGAACGGGGCCACCGAGGAGGCCCGCCGCGGCCAGAAGCTCATGATAGGGCCCTGGTTCCACGACTCGGACCCGGGCAACAAGACTGGTGAAGTCGATTTTGGCCTGGCCTCGGACACGGCCTCCTTCGACTTTCATGGGATTAAGCTTCGCTGGTTCGACCACTGGCTGAAAGCCGAGGAGAACGGCATCATCGATGAAGCCCCCGTGCGAATCTTCGTCATGGGGGCCAACGTGTGGCGGGACGAGGGGGAGTGGCCCCTGTCCCGGACCCGCTATGTCAACTACTACCTGCACAGCGACGGCAATGCCAACACCCTGAACGGCGATGGAAGCCTCAGCCCCGAGGCCCCAGGCGACGAGCGTTGGGATGTCTTTCTCTATAACCCGGTGAATCCGGTCCCAACCCGGGGAGGAGGCCTGTGCTGTCACGAGGCGGCGTATCCCCCCGGCGCCTTGGACCAGCGGGAGGTCGAGTCACGGGCCGATGTCCTGGTCTACTCCACCCCGCCCCTGGAAAAGGACACAGAGGTCACGGGGCCGGTGGCCGTTACACTCTGGGCGGCATCGTCGGCGGTCGACACCGATTTCACCGCCAAGCTGGTAGACCTGTGCCCCTGCGGCGGGGCTATCAACCTGACCGACGGCATTATCAGGGCCAGGTACCGGGAGTCTACAACACAGGCCAGGCTGATTCAGCCAGACGAGGTCTACGAGTACAAGATCGATCTGTGGGCGACGAGCAACGTGTTCAAGGCGGGGCATAGCATAAGGCTGGAGATCTCCAGCAGCAATTTCCCCCGCTTCGATAGGAACCCCAACACCGGCAACGCCCTCGGCGAGGATACGGCCCTCAGGCCCGCCTCCCAAATGGTGCTGCACAACAGCCGGTACCCGTCCTGCGTGACCCTGCCGGTAATACCATCCTGACCCAAGGAGGAGCAGATATGTGGTTGCATTTTAGCGAAGAGGAGCTGGCGGGACGCAGGCAAAAGGTCGTCGCCGCCATGGAGGCCCAGGGTTATGACGGCCTTCTGATGTTCCGTCAGGAGAGCATGTACTACCTGACAGGATACGACACAATGGGATACTCCCAGTTTCAATGCCTGTACATGGGGCCCGACGGAGACCTGGTCCTCCTGACCCGCTCGCCGGACCTGCGTCAGTCCCGTTCCACATCGATCATAGAAGACGTTCGTATATGGATGGACCGGGGGGACGCCAACCCGGGACTGGACCTTCGGGACATCCTGGAGGAGAAGGGGCGTCGGGGCAAACGGCTGGGGGTCGAGCTGGAGGCCTGGACCCTGACGGGCCGAAGGTGGGAGATGGTAAAGGCCGCACTGGACGGCTTCTGCGACCTGGAGGACGCATCGCACCTGGTCAGCGAGCTGCGCCTGGTGAAGAGCGATGCCGAGGTCGCCTATGTGCGTAAGGCAGCCGAGCTGGCCGACGACGCCCTGGAGGAGGCCCACCGCCTCATCGCTCCCGGGGTGCCGGAGCTGGAGCTGTTCGCCGGGATGCACGGGGTGATATTCAGGGGCGGAGGCGACTATCCCGCGGGCCGGTGGATCATCGGCTCGGGGGAGAGGGCCCTGATGGTCAGGCACATCACCGGCCACGGCACCATCGGGGAGAACGACCAGGTGGCACTGGAGTTCGGCGCCGCTTATCGCCACTACCACTCGTGCCTGATGCGAACGGTGCTCACGGGCAGGCCCGACGCCCAGCACGTGAGAATGCACGCCGCGGGAGTCGCGGCCCTCAAGGCAGCACAGGGAGCCTGCAAGCCCGGGGCCACCTTCGGCGACGTATTCGATGCCCATGCCAA
>JACZVB010000011.1 GCA_022572865.1 Chloroflexota bacterium
CGCGTCGCCGGTCGGGGGTGGGGGTAAAGGGCGGCCTGGACGTAGCCTGCGTGGTGGGGGAGACCCGGGGGGGCGAGGGCAGCCACTTCCTGATGCAGAGCGGCCTTCGAACGGACATGTCGGTCCAGCCGGAGCCTACGGGGGTGGGCAACATCGCAACGGTCCACGCCGGAATCGTTCACATGGCCATCCACACCTATGGGGTCACGGGCCACATCAGCGTTCAGGAGAAGACGGTGAACGCGGTCGCCAAGATGTCCAAGGTCATCGACGCCCTGCAACGGGTGGAGTTCACCTACACCCCCAGGGAGGACCTGCCGGCAATGCCCCGGCTCAACGTGGGCAGCATCATCGGGGGCCGGGGAGAGAGCTACATCCTCATCGAGCCTCCCTACATTCCCGACTACTGCACCATCCTGGTGGACGTTCACTTCGTGCCGGGCCAGACCGTCGACACCATAGTCCAGGACATCAGACGCACCCTTGACCCACTGGCGGCCCGGGACCCCCAGTTGAGATACGAGATAGAGATACCACCCCCAGACTACTTTAAAGGCAGAAGGCGTCTGGTCATGGAACCCCTGGATGTCCCCAAGAATGAATACATCATCCAGGCCGTGTCCAGGAGCCACCAGGAGGTCACGGGCCAGCCTATCCGGGCCATGGGGGCCATCCTACCCTTCTCCTACTCGGCAGGGGACGCCACGTGGCTGTGGCAGGCGGGCATACCGTGCCTGGAGTACGGGCCCGCGGGCGGATTCAACGACTCTATAGAGGGCGAGGACAACTTCTACGTCTCCATCAGCGAGATGGTGACATGTGCCAGGGTGCTGGCCCTCACGGCCCTGGATGTCTGCAACCTGGACTCGCTGTAATATAACCGCACATCTACCCTTCCAAGGCTTTGTGCCGGGTGGCCTCAACACAATGAAACCTTCTGCTCCGGGGTCGTCAGGGTTTCGGGCATCCTCAACGTGTTAGCCACCACACTTGACAGCTAGTAACGAGCTTAGACCTTTCCTAATGGAGGCAGTAATGACGGAGATCACACGACTACGAAAATACGAAACACGAACGTTTTACCCCGAGGCCAAGTTCAATGCCCAGTACGCGATGGTGGTTCGGGCCGGCGATCTGATATTCCTCCGAGGCCAGACGGGCTTCGATTTCGACGGCGTTTTCCACGGGGTCGGCGATGCGGCGGCCCAGGCCGAAAACGCCTGCAAGTGTGTCAAGATACTGTTGGAGGAGGCCGGGGCCTCAGTCAACAACATCTGCAAACTCACCATCTACCTAACCGACCCGAGATATCGGGAGGAGGTGTATGCGGTGATAGCCAGGCACTTCAAAGGCGTCTACCCCTGCGGTACGGGGGTTGTCGTCCAGGCCCTGGCTACTCCGGAGATGCTGGTGGAGATAGACGTGTTCGCCGTGGCCTAGGCTAATAGCCTAGCCTATATCTCCAGGATAGCCCCGGGAAGCATCAAACCCGGTGGCCCTATCATCGCTCCCACCGGCTCCGCATTCCGGCAGAGCTTTCTAGAGGCCGTGTTATCCTCATCCTTGAACCATTCGTCGGTCATACGTTCTCAAAGGGCACTCAAAGATGGTCCTTAGCAGGCGAGTCATAACACAGCACAGCTGGACGGCCACTCCAGGCACGGTAGCTCGAGAAGCACCGGGGCACAGATAAGGGTTTCCACCCTGCTCGGAATAGGGGGTTATACCGTTCCACAATGCAGGCACCCCCAGGTTTCAGGGTGCAGCCCCCCGTCCCGAGGTAGGTGGTTCTCCTTGACATAGGCAGGCGGCGGGCATATGATAAATAGTCAATCTGCCCCCCCATTTACAGCTTTCTGATTAACAATTTAGGAAAGAGAGGTTCAGATGGACCTGATACTTGTGTCCATACTGAGCGTTCTTGGGGGCATTCTTCTAGGTGGACTAACCGGGTTCTTTATTCGATACCTGTTACTAGGCAAACGGCGAAGAGAGACCGATACGAAAGCCTCCGCGATCCTGACAGCAGCGGAGGCAAAGCGTAAAGAGGTGCTTCTAGAGGCCAAAGAGGAGGCCCTGAAAACTCGCAACGCAGCCGAAGCAGAGTACCGTGAGCGCAGAAATGAGCTGAGAGGACAGGAACGCCGGTTCAACCAAAAAGAAGAATCCCTCGAACGCAAGGTGGAAGCGCTAGAGCAGAAGCAACTTAATCTTTCGGGAAAAGAGGAGAAGCTAGAGAGCAAATTAGCCCAGGCAGAAGAGCTGAAGGAACAGCAGCTTCAGCAGCTTGAGACCATTGCCAACCTATCCGTGGATGAGGCCAAAGAGCAGCTCATCAGTGAAGCCCAGGAGGGCATCCAAGGGGAGATAGACCGCCGCACCTATGAGCTGGAGCTGCGGATGAACGAGGAGGCGGAGGTTAAGGCCAGGAAGGCTATCGCCCTGGCCATCCAGCGGCTGACCAGTGATGTGGTTTCCGAGACCACCACGTCGGTAGTTCACCTTCCCAGCGATGACATGAAGGGTCGTCTCATCGGCCGCGAGGGCCGGAATATCCGGGCCCTGGAGAGGGCCACAGGGGTAGACCTGATCATCGACGATACCCCCGAGGCCGTGACCCTGTCCACCTTCGACCCCGTTCGCCGGGAGATAGCCAGGGTCGCCGTTACCAAGCTGGTCAGCGATGGCCGCATCCACCCCGCTCGCATCGAGGACATAGTCGCCAAGTCCAAGATCGAGGTGGAGGAGAACATCAAGACGGCGGGCCAGGAGGCCATGTACGAGCTGGGCATAACCGGGTTTCACCCCGATCTTGTCAAGCTGGTAGGCCAGTTGAAGTACCGCTACAGCTACGGCCATAACATTCTAAGGCACTCCGTAGAAGTGGCCTTCCTTGCAGCCTTGATGGCCGGCGAGATCGGGGCCAACGTGGACATCACCAAAAAAGCCGCTCTGCTCCACGATATCGGCAAGGCCGTTACCCACGAGGTCCAGGGGGGACACGCTGAGATAGGAGCAGAGATCGCCCGGAAGTACAATATCAGGTCGGAGGTGGTGGAAGCCGTCGAGGAACACCACAATGAAGACCGGGTGAATGTTGAGGCCTTCCTGGTGGCCGCAGCTGATGCCATCAGTGGGGCCCGCCCAGGCGCCAGACGCGACAGCGTGGAACACTACGTCAAGAGGCTTCGGGCCCTGGAAGATGTTGCCACCAGCTACGATGGTGTGGAAAAGGCCTACGCTATTCAGGCAGGCCGCGAGATAAGAATCATGGTGAAGCCCCAGCAGGTGGACGACATCGGGGCAGCCAGGCTGGCCCGAGAGGTGGTCAAGAAAATCGAACAAGAGCTTGTCTACCCCGGCGAGATCAAGGTAACCGTGGTCCGTGAGACCAGAGCGCTGGGAACGGCGCGTTAAGGCCTGGTCCAGATGGGCCCAGTACCCCACTAGGGGAGCACCCCAGGGTTAGCCGTTTCATGCTTAAGTAAGCGGCGACTACTTCGTATCAAAGGAGCGGAACACAAGACTGAAGTGCGAATATTAATGATCGGGGACATCGTAGGGAAGCCGGGTCGGAGAGCGATCCAAACCCTAGTCCCCAGTTTGCGAAACGAATACCAGATAGACCTGGTGGTAGCCAATGCGGAGAACAGCGCAGGTGGGTTCGGGCTGACGCCAGACACCTCCAAGGAGCTGCTCGAGAACGGGGTCGATGTTCTCACCACCGGTAACCACGTATGGGACCAGAAAGAGATCATCCCATACATGGATGGGCGTCTGCCTATCTTGCGTCCCCTCAACTTCGCTCCCGAGGTGCCTGGGAGCGGCTACCTGGTCACCCACAACGTCCTGGTGGTCAACCTGATCGGACGCGTGTTCATGAAGACATGGGAGTGTCCCTTCAGGACTATGGACAAGCTTCTGAACACGGTCCCCGATAAGCCCGCCATGATAGTGGTGGATTTCCACGGAGAAGCCACCTCGGAAAAGGGCGCCATGGGCTGGTACCTGGATGGCCGGGTCAGCGGCGTCTTCGGGACACACACCCACGTGGGAACCATCGATACCATGATTCTGCCCAAGGGTACCGCCTACGTGACCGATCTCGGAATGGTAGGCCCCCGGCTATCGATAATTGGGGACGAACCCCAGGGTGTTATCCAGCGATTCCTTACCCAGATGCACCATCGGCTTTCCGTGGCCAAGGGGCCGGCCCGTTTCAGCTCCGTCATGGTGGACATCGACGAAAGCAGCGGCAAGGCTACATCCATCTGCCGCGTCGATAGAGAGCTGGACTAGGCCGTGGAAGTAGACCTGCACACCCATACCAGGGTCTCAGATGGCGTCCTGGAGCCGGAAGAACTGGTGGCCCTGGCCGTAGAGAAGGGTGTTCGGTACCTGGGCATAACCGACCACGATGCCACCAATGGCCTGATCCGGGCCATGAAGAAGGCACAGGAATACGATTCTCTGACCATCATACCCGGCGTGGAGCTCAGCACCGACGTTCCAAACGGTGAGGTCCACCTGCTGGGCTACCTGATGGACTACCATGACCCGGGATTCCAGAGTACCCTGGGCCAGTTTAGAAACGCCAGGGAAGGTCGAGGCCGTAAGATGGTGGAAAAGCTTTGTGCCATGGGCCTGGACATCGAATGGGACAGGGTGTTGGAGATCGCAGGAGACGGGGCGATAGGCAGGCCCCATATCGCCCAGGCCCTGGTGGAAAAAGGGCACATAGCCAGTGTTAAAGAGGCCTTTAACAAATATATAGGCCGGCAGGGTCCGGCATACGTCGAAAGGTCCAGATTGACCCCCGTTGAGGCCGTGAAGCTCCTCGCCGAGGTAAATGGGCTTCCCGTCCTGGCTCATCCCGGCGACATCCAGAATATAGACGCCCTGCTGGGAGATATGAAGGATGCAGGGCTGGTGGGTATGGAGGTCTACTACGACCATTATCCTGAAGAGATGGTCAATTACCTGGCCGGCTGCGCCCGGCGGTTTGACCTGATCCCCTGCGGTGGCAGCGATTACCACGGCGAGGGCCTGGGGGCCCAGACCGACCTGGGTTCCGTGGACGTGCCCCTGGACTCGGTCCTGAAGCTCCTGGCCCTGGACAAGAACAGAAAGGGCAAGGCGGCCCGGTCATGAGCCTGTCGGCGCAAGAGATCCAAAAGATCCTGCCTCACCGCTGGCCCTTCCTCCTGGTCGATAGGATAGAGGAGTTGGAGCCGGGGGTAAGGGCCACGGGCCTGAAAAACGTCAGCATAAACGAGCCGTTCTTCCAGGGACACTTCCCGGGAAACCCGATCATGCCGGGAGTCCTCATAATCGAGGCCCTGGCCCAGGTGGGTTCAGTGGCCCTCCTGAGCATGAAGGAGAACAAGGGCAAGGTTGGCTTCTTCGCCGGAATAAAATCTTTCCGCTTCCGGAAACCCGTCAGGCCGGGTGACGTGCTGAGGCTGGAGGTCAGGCTCAGCAGAATCCGGGGGTCCATCGGTAAGGGAGTGGCAAAGGCCGAGGTCGATGGAATCACCGTCGCCGAGGGTGAGCTCACCTTCGCCCTCGTCGATATGGAAGAGCCGGGCGCTGATTAGGAGAAGCGGTCTCCCGACCCCCTGCCCCACCCTCACCCCATTACCCACAGCTTTCCAACCGATGGGACGCCTCCTGGCCAACCCGTCGCCTGGAGAAGTACCGCACCCTTAACACGTCAACCCATGCAGTGCTCTCTTCATCCAAAGACGGAGACCCTTCTCACCTGCGGCAGATGCGAGAAGCCCATCTGTCCCAAGTGCCTGGTACACACTCTCGTGGGGGCCCGGTGCAAGGAGTGCGCCAACGTTCGGCCGGACCCGATACACCAGGTCTCGGCTCCCTACTACCTTAGGGCCCTGGCCGCGGGTGTGGGCCTGGCCTTCGGGGGAGGCTTCGCCTGGGCCGTACTGCGGGGCGTGCCTTTCATCTCCTTCTTTATCTCGATAGGAGTGGGGATAGGCATAGGCGAAGGGATATCCAGGGCGGTCAACCGTAAAGGGGGCCGAGGGCTTCAGATAATCGCGGCGGGCAGCGTGGTGGGCAGCTTCATACTGGGGAAGGTATTTAGAGCGACGTTCTTCTTTGACCTCTCGGGACAGAATCTCTGGCGATACGTATTCTCCTTCGATGCGTTTCTGGCGCTATTCCTCATCGTCGGGGTGATGTACGCCGTCGGCCGGCTGCGGTGATCGTAGAGCGTCATATCCGGCAAGTGGCGGCCGCAGTTGTGGGACAGGTCAGGCCAATGATACAATTGCCCCTGCTTTCCGGCTGGCATCCCTGCCCAAGCGGCTAAACGCGGGCTGGAGGTGAGTCCTGGCTGGGTATCGATGATAACCTGAACAGGACGTGAAGGTCCAAGGGCCGCTGGAGGGCCGAGGAGTAGCCCCGCAACACCGTAACATGAGCACCGAGTTCCTGAATTGGCAAGACCCGAGGCGACAAGGCAAGTTAGAGTAACATCCCTCGTTGCTGCAGTTTCAGCAGGCGTCGTGCTGGCGCCCCTCAATTCGACGATGCTGGCTGTGGCCCTCAGCCCCATCAGCGAAGAGTTCGATATCTCCACCGGGTGGACTACCTGGCTCATTGCCGCTTATCTCATCGTCATGGCCGTGGGCCAGCCCATATCGGGCCGCATGGGAGACATGTATGGCCGGAGACGACTGTTCATCTGGGGGCTGGTCTACTTTGCCGCCGCATCGGCCCTGGCCATGGTCTCCTGGAACTTTCCCAGCCTCGTTTTCTTCAGGGTCCAGCAGGCTATAGGCGCCGCCATGTTCATGTCCAACGGCATCGCCGCCCTGCGGAGCTCCCTACCCCAGGAATCCAGGGGGCGCGCCTTCGGCCTCATGGGAGGAATCATAGCCATGAGCGCGGGGATAGGGCCGCCCCTGGGAGGAGTCCTGGTGGACGGCATAGGCTGGCGGGCCCTGTTCGCCGTAAACCTGCCGGTGGTCCTGCTGGCCCTGGCCCTTTCCCTCAGATATCTTCCCAAAGACCTCCCCGGCCGGTCACGCCAGCCCCTGGACGTCCTCGGGGCCGGGGCCCTGGCTACGGGCCTGCTGGCGCTGATGATAGCGGCCACCTCGCTGGGCAGAGAGGGCGCAGGTGATCCGTTATTCTGGAGCATGGCCCTGGTCTTCTGCGCCTCGGCGGCCTTCTTCCTCTGGTGGGAGGGCCATTACTCTTCCCCACTCATCTCGCTGGCGATGTTTCGTCGGCGCTCCTATGCCGCCGGAGCCTCCACCATATTTCTCTCCAACATGGCCATGTACGCCCTCTTCATCATGGTTCCCCTGTTCGTTCAAGACCTGAAGGGGGACAGTCCGACCCGCTCCGGCCTGGCCTTGATCTCCCTTGCTCTCTTCGCAATCCTGCTGTCACCCCTCTCGGGATATGTTGCCGATAGGGTAGGCCGGAACCTGCCCGCGGTGGTCGGCGCGGTGCTTCTCACCCTAGGGGCCATTTCCATCACCATCTGGGACACCAACAGCGGCATGCCATACATGGTGTTCAGTCTCGGCCTCTTCGGCGTCGGTCTAGGAGTGATGCAGACCCCGGTACAGACCGCGGCCATCGAGTCCTGCCCCCCGGAGATGGCCGGGGCTGCCTCTGGAACATACGCCACCGCCCGCTACCTGGGGGCCATCGTGGCCACAGGGCTGGTGGGAGCCTTCCTGGCCGGCGGAGACCTGACCGAAATCAGCATGTTCCGAAACCTGACGATAGTCCTGGCCGTCGCCGCCGGCCTTACCATTGTCAGCACCATCAACATCCACCGGTGGATAGAGGCCCCCGGTGGGGCAAAGAAAGAGATCAGCCGGCAGGTGAGCTAGCCTCGTTCCGGCCTCCAACCGAGAGGCCATCAGATTTGCTGACCGGTTTATACTGTTCCTGATTTGTGTGAACGCCCAACAGCCGAGTAATGCTCCCAGGAGGAAGGTCACTATGAGCGAAGCCCGAGTGCTGGAAGCGGTAGACGACAGGCGTAAGGAGTTGATCGAGTTCGCCCAGAAACTGGTCTCCATACCCTCTGAGAATCCCCCCGGCGGCGAGAAGGAGGTTGTGGCAGCCATAACCCCCGTCATAGATCGGTACTCCCTGGGCGAGACCCGGGTGGTGGGACGGGATACATCGAGGCCCAACATCTTAACCACCATGAAGGGCAACGGGGAGGGGAAACGGCTCCTCTACAACGGCCACACCGACGTAGTGCCCGTGGGCCAGGAAGAGCGTTCCCACTGGAAGACCGACCCGTTCGGGGCCGAGATCATCGATGGAGAGCTGTACGGGCGCGGGTCCGCCGATATGAAAGGGCCAATCGCCTCCATGCTGTACGGGGCCATCGCCCTGAAGGAGGCAGGGGCATCCTTTGCCGGCGACCTGGTCCTGGCCTTCACCGCGGATGAGGAGAACGGCGGATACTACGGCGCCCAATACGTTTCGGAGGAGGGCCTGGCAGGAGCAGACGTCTGCCTCATCGGCGAGCCCTCCGGCATGAAGTCGGGATTTGACTATCTGGCCACGGCCTGTCGGGGCGCAACCTGCTTCAAGCTGGTGGTGAGAGGCACCCAGATGCACAGCAGCCAGTCCGACATACGACACGCCGTGAACGCCGGCCTCAAGCTGTGTAAGGTGCTGTACAGGATGTCGGAGGAGCTAGAGATTCGCCATGAGCCCCATCCCCTCTATCCCCAGGGCGTCACTATCAACCTGGGGGAGACCCTGAGCGGCGGCCTTGAGTATTGCATTATACCCGGATACGCCGAGGCAAAAAACGACATCCGGGTCCTCCCCGGCATGTCTAAAGAACCGGTGATGAAGGACCTGAACGACTTCCTGGATAAGCTTCGAAGAGAGGACCCTCAGCTGGACGTGGAGCTGGTGCTGGACGATGGCCAGGGCTGGGTGGAAGGCGCCGAGATACCCGCCGACCATCCTATGGTCACCACCCTTGCCGGCGCCACCTCCACCGTGTTGGGCTTCAGCCCCATAACCGGGGGATTTACCGGCGGGACGGATGCCAAGCACTTCGTATCCGTCGCCAACACGCCCACCATCTCCGCCTTCGGCCCGGGCCTCCTCAATCTGGCCCACGGCCCCAACGAGCGGGTGCCCGTGGAAGACCTGGTAAAGGGGGCCAAAATCTATGCGCTGGCCGCCCTGCGCTACCTCCAGTAACCCACATCGCCGCAGAAAACCTGCACACGGGCTATCCAGGGCCTCTAGGCCGGGCCCTGCTAGCTGAAGCTGGGCATCACATCCCGGGCGAAGGTGCGCATCATGGAGATGAAGCCGTCGATGTCCTCGGCCCAGCACCTCAGTCCCAGGGCCTCCACCCCCGCCTTCTGATACGTCTCCACCACCCTGGACACCGTGGCTGCCGACCCGATAAGCGACTCCTTCATCGCCTCCTCGAAAGAGTGTCTCTCGATCTCCAGGCTCGCCCGGGCCTTCTGCTGGGCCACCGAGTCCTCTGCCAGGTACATGGGCACGTAGCCCACGGTCTGGAACGCCACCTCTTCCCGGCCGTAGTCCCGGGCCATCTCCCTGATCATGCGGGCCCCCCGGGCCAGAAGCCCGGCGTTGCCCTCCGGCACCCAGCCGTGACACAGCCTGGCAATCCTACGAAGGGCCGGCTCATAGAGCCCTGGCTGACCTGTTTTGCGATTGAACATGATACCGCCTCCATACAGGATCGGTATCGGGGGCACCTTGGGGAAATAGGCAGCGTTCTCGAAACTTACAGTATCGCCCCGATAGCTGACATTCCCTCCCTTGAAGACCGATGTCAGCACCTCCAGATACTCGTCGGTGAGGGCGTTCTTGTCCTCGTATGGGATCTCCATTACCTGAAAGTCCTTGCGATAGTCCCCGATACCCACCCCCAGGAGAAGCCGTCCCTTGGAGAGGGCCTGGAGAGTCATCGCCTGTCGGGCCAGGACCCGGGGGTCCCTCAGTGGCAGCACCAGGATGGCCGTGCCAAGCTTTACCCTATCGGTGAAGCCGGCGACATAGGTGAGGGTGCTCAACGACTCGTAGAAGTGGGGCTCCATACCCTGGCACTGCTCGATGAGGCCCGAGCTCCGATGGACGTACCAGTCCGTATCATAGGTGACGTGGTCGTGGACCCACACCGAGTCGAATCCCAGCTCCTCGGCCTCCAGGGCTACCCTACGGATGTTGTCTACGCCGGCCAGAGCCCCGGAGTGGGGCAGCTTGATTCCGAATTCCATAAATCCTCACCCTCTTTCAGCAAGTCCCGAATATCGGGACTAGCTTAGTACAAGCGCAGGACAGGCTCTCAGACCCAATCAATTCCTCTAACACCGGAGGATTGACTCTCCTGAGAGTGATCTAATTTTTCACGAAAAGCTTGTGCTCGACACCGCCGGTGAGGGTCTCACACCCGTCCTCAGTGACCAGGATCGTATCGCTGCAGTTGATGGCCCCAACCCCCGGGACCCGTACCCCGGGAATGAGGTGGAAGGTCATCCCAACCTGAAAAGGCTTCTTCTCCCCCCTGGTGATGCTGATTATATGCCCCTCGCCCCAGTCGGGCGCAAAGGCGATGCCGATGGAGTAGGCCGTCCTCCGCTCCAGCTTTGCGCCCAGGTCAGCCCCGTCCAGGCTCTTCTTCACCATCTCGAAGACGTCGCCGGTGGGGACCCCGGGCCTGATGTTGTCCTTGGCCATCTGCAGGGTCGCCGTAACCACCTCCATGCCCCGGGTCATGACCTCAGGCGGGTCTCCCAGGTAGACCTGTCTCATCAGGGAGGCGTGGTAGCGGTTGATGCATCCCGGCACCTCGAAGAAGACCACCTCGTTTTGCTCCAGGGTCCTGCGATACCAGGTGGCGTGGCTCATGGTGGACCGGATGCCCGAGGCGACGAAGATGGGCAGGCCGGTGTACTCGCTGCCCGCCTTGATCTGGGCCCTGTGCATCTCGGCGGCGACGTCGTTCTCCGTAACCCCGACCCTGGCCGCTTCTATTCCCGCCAGGGTAGCCACCTCGGCCGCCCTGGCCGCCTGCCTGATGTAGTCGATCTCCTGAGCCGACTTGATCATCCGCCCCTGCTCCACCAGCCCCGAGCAATCGACAAAGCTGGCTTCAGGCATCGCCGCCACGAGGCGGAGATAGTCCCGAGTCGTCAGGAAGTAGGAGTCGTACTCCAGGCCCAGGGTCTTGCTCCTCAGGCCCAGGTCGACCAGGGCGTCCCGGGTCTTGGCGATCCAGTCATCGCTGTCCTCATAGGGGCGCCGGTCCTCGATCCAGCTCAGCTCCCGCATGTTCGCATCCTCGATGCGCCGGGTGACGGCCACCGGCTCCCGGTCCAGGAGAACGATGATGGTCTGCCACCAGTAGTAGCCGGGGGTCTGGTACCCGGATAGGTAGTAGAGATTTTCCGGGGTGGTAATCAGCATGGCATCGACCCCCTTCTCCTCCATTTGGGAACGCAGGGCATCCAGCCGCTGCTGGTACTCCTCCAGCGAGAAATACTGGTATGTGGGCTTTTTCATTGCTGTCTCCTCTTCGCTGGGAGCTACTTGCTGAACAGCTTGCGCTCCACATTGCCGGTGATGGCCTCGCACCCGGTCTCCGTGACCAGGACGGTCTCGCTCATCCCCACAGAGGTCAGTCCAGGCAGGAACACAGAGGGGATCACGTGGAAGGTCATGCCCGCCCGAAGCTGGCGCTGCTCCCCTTCCGTCATGCTGATGATGTGGCCCTCGCCCCAGTCGGGCGCAAAGGCGATGCCGATGGAGTAGGCGGCCCGGTGATTAAGTGTAACCCCCAGGCCACCATCGTCGATGACCCCCTTGCAGAGCATGTGGGCGTCATGAGCCGTGACCCCGGGCCTTATAAACTTGATCATCTCCTCCAGGGCATCGGTCATCACTCCGGCAGCCTTTAACATTCGGGCCGAGGGATCGCCCAGGTAGACGTTCCTGATCTGCGAGGCGTGATACCGGTTGATGCAGCCGGGTATCTCCAGAAATACCGTTTCCCCCGCCTTGATAACACTACGATACCAGGTCACATGGGCCAGAAAAGATCTCGCCACCGCAGTAATGAATATCGGCAGGCCCGTGTACTCCCTCCGTGCCC
>JACZVB010000284.1 GCA_022572865.1 Chloroflexota bacterium
GACAGGCTAACCGGTTTCGTATGACATGTAGCTGGGGCCCGCAGACTAGCACCAGAGGTTAAATAACCTTTGCCGCCCGCAGCATGGCCAGCTCGATCTGGTTGAGGCCCAGTTCCCCCATATATATCTCCTCGTTGTGCTCGCCGATGCGTGGGGCCCTGCGGGGAGGCCCCACGGGGCTCTCCGACTGCTTAATTGGCCAGCCGGGATAGAGGATGTTCTCCCCTAGCTCGGGGTGCTCCACCTCCCTCCAGAAGTCCCTGGCCTTCAGCTGCTCGTTCTCCATAGTGGCAGATGGTGTGCCTATAGGTGCAAGCCAGATCCGTCTCTCGATAGCCCCCCGGTACAGCTCCTGGGCCGTATGACGCCGGAAGAACTCGGTTATCGGTTTTTCGATCATGGCGTTGGTATCAGGGTCGTCGGGGAAAAATCCCAACTGCTCCCACTGGAAACCCTTTAGCTCCAGCCCTATGCCTTCGCTGTTCATCCACTCCGCCAGGGCCCGGTTTACCCGTGCCCCTGTCTGGTGGCCCAGCACTACGAAGTTGACGTACCCGTCCTTGCACTCCCAGGTGTAACGCACAGGAATATCGACGGCCCGGCCATCCCGGCGCATCGAGAATGTCTTGACCGCTCCGCCCCTCTTTGTGTTCACCCGGTTCATGTCCCAGGTTACGGTAATGTTCATCTGGGTCCACATCACCGCCAGCTGCATCGATGCGTCCACCTGCTGCCCCTCCCCCGTGGACTCACGATGGTAATGGGCGTTCATGGTCCCGACACACGCCTGCAGGGCGGCGTGACTCCAGGCCTGGGGGTAGCTGATTCTAACCGGGGGCCGGTCCTCGTCACCGCTGGCGTACATGATGCCCCCCATGGCCATCCCCGTCAGGTCGGTGGCTTTGTACCCGGCATAGGGACCCGTCTGGCCGAAGGGAGTTATACAGGTCATGATCAGTCTCGGGTTCAGCGCGCTGAGCGCCTGGTACCCCAGGCCCAGGCCGTCCATATAGCCCGGGGCGAAGGACTCGATGACGAAGTCGGCCGAGGACACCAGCTTTCTCAGGACCTCACGGCCATCGGAGGTCTCCAACCCCAGGGTTATGCTTCGTTTATTCGTATTGAAGGCCCACCAGTAGAGGCTCATCTCCGGATCGGGCAGATCGTGATAGAAGGGCCCCCGGCCCCGGCCCGGGTCTCCACCAGGCGGCTCCACCTTGACCACGTCGCACCCTAAATCGGCCAGTATCTTGCCGCAGAGGAACCCGTCCTCCAGGGTCAGGTCAAGCACCCTATGGGGGCCCATCAAGCTCATCTACTGACTCTCCATCCCCATCCGGTGCCCCCGCAGCATCTCCGTTCCGCCCTGCCGGCCTTGCCAGGTTCTATATTACGCCAGCGGAACGCAGCTCCGTCAGCTCCTGCCGAGACAGGCCCAGCTGGCCCATATATATCTCCTGGTTATGCTCGCCGATTCGGGGAGGCTTGCGCCTCACCTGGCAAGGGGTCTCGCTCATCTGCACGAATGCCCCGGGATAGGGGACCCGGGCCGCCAGGTCCGGGTGGTCCATCTCCACCATGTACTCCCTGGCCTTGATCTGGGGGCTTGCCAGCAGCTCCTCGGGAGTGTTGACCGGCGTCAGCATGAACTTCTGCTCTATCGACCAGTCGTACAGCTCCTCCTTGGTGTGCCGGAGGAAGAAGGCCCCCATGACCTCCGCCTCGTCGTCCAGGTCCTGCTGGGTCATTAGCCTCTGGCCTTCCTGATTATTCAGCCAGTCCTTCCCCAGAAGCAGGTCAACCGGGGCCCCGTCCTTCTCCTGCATCATCCGGTAGAAGCGCTCCGAGCGCCTGGCGAAAATGGGGCCGCCATAGTTGGCATAGCCGACCTGTCCGTCCTTACATGGCCAGTGGTTAATCCTTCTCATGGGCGGGCTCGGCTCATTGTAGACATTCCCGGCCCGACGTACGTTCTTGCGGCTGATGTCCCAGGTCGGATTACTCTCCATGAGGGTCCACGCCACACACTGCTGGGCCGAAACATCGACGTGCTGCCCCTCGCCCGTAGCGGCCCGATGGTGGCTGGCTATCAGGGCGGCGGCGCAGGCCTCGGCCCCGGCGTGGAGATACGCATTGGGGTTGCCTATGCGCATGGGCGGGCCGTCTTCATACCCGGTGACATTCATGAAGCCGCCCATAGCCTGCAGCACCAGGTCAGAGGCCTGATACCGGGCGTAGGGCCCCGCCTGCCCGAAGGGCGTTATCGATACCATGATAATGCCGGGGTTCAAATGGCGCAGCGCCTCGTACCCCAGGCCCAACCCGTCCAGGTAGCCCGGGACGAAGGACTCGATCAGGAAGTCCACCCCCTTCACCAGCTCCGTGAGCAGCCTTCCACCATCGCCACTGGATACATTCAGGGTGATGCCCCTCTTGTTTACGTTGAAGGCCGACCAGGCCATGCTGCCCTCGGGCAACGGGACACCCCGGAAGAAGGGGCCCTGGCCCCGGGCCCTATCCCCGCCCGGAGGCTCCACCTTGATGACGTCGGCCCCCAGATCGGCCAGGAGCCTGCCGCAAAGAAATCCTTTCTCATCAGTCATATCCAGCACTCGATAAGAGCCCAGGGCCGTAGGAGAGAAAGTGGTGTTGTTCATATAAAATTCCCGGGGCCTATTCCAGGGCGCCGACCTCCGCCAGGCCCCCAATCTCTTCCTCGTCCAGTCCCAGAATGTCCCTCAGCACCAGCTCGTTATGCTGGCCCATCAGCGGGGCAGGGGAGCGCAGCTGGCCCGGGGTTCGCGACAGTTTGAAAGAGTATCCATCGTAGTGATGTCTGCCCATCTCCGGATGCTCGATAGTCACGAAATGGCCCCGATGCTTAAGCTGTAAGTCTCCATATAGACCCTCGGAGCTATGCACTACACCGGAGGGCACACCCTTCTCTTGGAGCAGCTCCATCACCTCCTCGGGAGACCTGCCCCGGGTCCACTTCGAGATCAGGTCGTCCAGGGCTTCCTCGTGGGTCTTACGACTCATAAATGTGGCGTACTCGGGCCTCACGGCCCAGGGTGGGCCGCCCATGGCCTCCCGGAGAGACCTCCACTGCCGGTCGTTGAAAACAGCGATAACGCACCACCTGTCTTCCCCCGCACACGGATAGGCCCCGTGGGGACAGGCCAAGGGGTCCCTGTTCCCCCGCCTCTGGTACACCGCTCCG
>JACZVB010000285.1 GCA_022572865.1 Chloroflexota bacterium
GGCCTTGATGCCGTATAGCAACTCTACCTCCTCGGCAGACAGCTTGTACCTGCTGGCGACCCTCCGCACCTGGGTCACGTCATCGCCCACCCACCATACGTAGATCCCCTGGACATCGGGGGCCGAGACCCTGACCCTCTGTTCCTCGGCGTCCCAGGTCACCTTGTAGGCCCCGTCCCCCAGTATGGAAGTGTCCAGCTCCGTATCGAAGTCCAGCTGCTGGAGGTTGTTGGCCTCGTAGACCTCAAGGAGGGTGTTCTCGACCTCTTTGGCCCTCTCCGAAGCCTCGGGTGAGCCGTCCCACGGCTCGATGGAGAAGCCCGTATCGACCATGAGGTAGGAAGTGACCTTGTCGATAAAGGCCCTCGAGTAGTTGAAGGTGAGGCGTCGCTCCCCTCGTCGCGACCTCCCGGGCCACTGGGCCCCGTTGTAGAAGTCCAGGTTCTCCGAGTAGGCCCTCAGCCGGTCCAGGTCCATCCGCTCTATCTGCTGCGGCAACGTCAGGTTGTCCATCTGCTCCTCCAGTTCGATACCAATTTCATGTCGTCCCGACTTCTCGATGCTCTCTCAGGATCCTGTGAATGGTGCGGCGGCTGAGGCCGAACCTCCGGGCCAGGTCCGTCGGCCCCAGGCCCTCGGCCTCGTGTATCAGCAACACTTCCCGGTCTCGACGGGACTTTGTCTCCCTGCGCAGCCAGCCCGGGTCGTCGTAGCGGCACTGGGGCAGGGGGCAACGCAGGCAGGTCGGGGAGATGTCGCACCCTTCGTCTCGATACTGGGTGTACTCGGGCAGAGTCCCCCTGTCCGTCCCGCTAGCGGGATTCCGCGTGCGGGACATGGCGAGTTCGGAGGGGGTCGTAGAGGGCAGCTCCTTCAGTCCAAGCTCGTCGATGACGAGGTCTCGATACTCCTGCATGTCCATGGCCATCTCCATAGCAAACCTATCTGCCGGCAAATCTCTCTTCGCTGTCCTCTTTCCGGGGGCTAGGGCTACTCCCTCCCAGTCATCAGTACCCCTTTCTTAGCCGCCCCGAGGCCCTCCGGGGCATGTAGTCCGATCCCTGTACCAGCAGGGCCAGGCTCATAACGAAGTCGTCGTGGCCCTGGCTGGGATCCACGTAGAAATTTATGGTCTGGTTGGGCCGGTAGAAGCTCCTGGCCCTGTTCACCTCCAGCCAGAACTCCTGAAACTCGGGTGAGCCGTCTCCCTGGTACATCTTCAGCCGTCCCGAGTTCACCGCGGCCAGGAGGTCGAAGCCCAGCTTGGACTTGCTGCCGGTGGTGAAAAGGAAGGGCGTGACCACTGCCGGGCCCAGGGCCTTCTCCAGAAAGCCGGCGACCCCGGCCCCTACCCCCGTGGCATCCACAATCACGCGCCTGCAGCGCCAGACGTTCTTCAATAGATCAACCAGCCGGGCGTAGATGGTGGGGTGAGGCTGGCCGGTCCACCAGTAGTGCTCCACTATCCTGATCACCGGCTCGTTGGCAATGGCCTCGGGCCCGGGGCGTTCCAGCTCCCCGATGGTCACCACCGTCGAGTCCTGGCGCGGCTTTATGGCCCTGAGATGGGCGTCCCGGCCCTCTTCAGCCTCGCCGGCCAGGTCGATGCCAGCAACGTAGACCCCTTTGTCCCGGGGAGAGCTTCTGCGATGGTGATCACCCTGAAGCTGCGCCCTCTGAGAGGGGCCCAGGAACCCTCCACCCCCACTCAAGGGCAGGAGACAGTACTGGGACTGGAAAAGTGGATGGTCTTCTCCCAGCCTCTCGCGCTCCCCCTCCACGTACCGTAGGTAGTCGGGGTTGTATCTGGCCACCACTTGCCAGTCGTACTCGAAGTGTCTTTGTACCCCATCCTTCCGCTCCAGCTCCAGTCCGGTCTGTTTGATCTCCTCCAGGAGGGTGGAGTCGTCCCAGGCGGTGCCGTAGTGGACCGTCGTGACGTTAGTGGCCGCGCCCATGGGCCTGAACTCCTTGTCGTACTTCTCCTTGGGGATGTCCTGGCTTTCGTCCAGTTCCAGCAGGATGTGGGCCGTAGCCCCGACCACGTGACTGGAGGAATCAGCGCTGAAAAATATCTGCCTGGCCTTGCCCAGCCGCACCGCGTAGCCCATCTCCGAGGCCCACACGCCCCCGTAGCCCGCATCGTCCAGCCTCTCTTTGAGCCGGAGGATGCTGTTGATGGTCTGGGGCTTGAAGGTGGGCGATGCTTTTACCGCGTTGCCGCCGATGTTCATGAACATGGTCAGGAGCAACACCTCAAGCTGGGCCGAAAGCTCATTTTTGCCCCCCTGCCTCGATATCATCACCGAGAAGGTGTACCCCTTCTTGTTCAAGACGCTGTCCAGGACCGCCCTGCCTATCTCTGCCTGGTAAGGCCTTAGTCGGTGCCTGATGGGCATGTCGATTTAAGAGAGGGCTCCAAGCCCTACCTGGATAATGGCGGCCCCCAGCACGAAGAAGAACAGGCCATTGATCCTGCCCTTGACCTCGCCTATCTGGCGCTGCAACTCCTTGAGGCGCAGGTCTAGCATGGCGTCGAAGGTCGATTCGGGCAGGAAGCTCACTGCCCGGGCTTCTTTTCCTCGTTTGCTCCGTCCAAACCTGGCTATGGTTTTTCTGAGGCCTTCAGTTCTCACTGAACCCCTCCAGTCCCATGGCCCCTCCTACGCTTTTCAACACTCCCTCGATAGCCGCACTTAGATCCTCCGTTGATGTTTTGGATAGCCGGTACCTGGCTGCCACTGCCTTCACCAGAAGCTCGATGCCCCTGAACAGCAGGGTCGTGTTGTCCGGCTCCTCGGAGGCGAGCCGGTTCAGCCGGACCCGCAGCAGGGCGATCTCCTGGTCCAGCCCCTCGATCTCCAGGGCCTCGGGAAGCCGGAACTGCTCTGCCTCGCTGATGGCAGAGGCATAGAAACTGCGGCTGGTGTACCTCCGGCCCTTCTCCTTCTCATTGGTGGCCGGCCCTTGCCTATCAGCCTCTGCTACCACTCTTGCTCCTTCCCTTGGCGGGCACTTTGACCCCAAGGGTCTTGACCAGCCCCACCACCGCATTTCGGGGCAGCTTGGAGGCCGCCTCCAGGGTGCCGAGAAGAAGACACAGGGCGGCCAATTCCCATTCCTCCCTCTCCACGGCCTGCCTAAATAGCGACATCTGTTTCCTCCTGATTCAAAAGGTGTATGCTCAAGGTCGGAGGCGGTATACAAGGGTGATCTGG
>JACZVB010000286.1 GCA_022572865.1 Chloroflexota bacterium
AGGCCATCGAGGCGTCCGTCCTCTCCTACTAAAAACACCGACGGCAGTTGGATGCCGATGGCATTGCCGTCCTCGTCATGAACTATCGGTTCAGGCAGGATGAACTCGTGGACCTCACCGTTTTCGTCCAGGGCAACAAAGGGGATCTCCTTCTGCCCGATGATGTTGCCCTCTTCATCCGTTTTCAGAAATTCGTTTATAGGGATATCAAGGGGCCGGCCATTCTCGTCGACAAACTTCCCTGAGAAGGCCTTGGTCCCGGACAGGTTACCTTCCTCGTCGAACTCAAAGATGGTGTGGACTATGTCTCCGTTTTCGTCGAAGGCCACCAGGTTAGGGATCCAGGTTTCCAGTAGGCCTATGTCTCCCCGCTCCCTAGCGACAGTGGGCAGCAGGTCTATGAGTCCCGCCACCGCGAGGCCAGTTCCCGCTTCATCGTCAAATGGGTCTGCGATGTAGAAGATGTCGGGAAGCTCGCCTTCTTCGTCGATAGTGCCGTCGAGGTTCACGGCAAAGATGTCCCCCAACTGCTTACCGATGGGGTTGCCGTCCTCATCGAAGACCACTATGTCCGGCCTTTTGACGCCGATCAATGTTCCGTTCTCGTCGAACAGGTCCTCAGCTTCGGGAGGCAAGAACTTTTCGGCAAATCCCTCAAGAAGATCAGCCACGGAGTCGGGTAATTTGCCCAGAGCCGAAACCGCGGCGATTTTATCCAGGCTGCTGGAAACGAAATCCCCGATGTTCTCGCCCCCCCCGACCAGGCTGACCTGGACTATGCCTTTTTGGAGTGTGGCTGCTATAAGACCGAACTCGATCGCCGCACCCCGGTTCACTCCAGATGCGAGGCTTATTTTGTCCCCTGCGGCTTCCAGCACCTCCGATACTTCGCTCAGTATCGCCACTACTTCAGCAGCGCCTTCAGCACCGGCGAAGGCGTTGAGTCCGATTGCCACCCCTGCATCGATGTCACCGGAGGCGGAGACCTGCTCTACCGCTTCCTTACCGCCAAGTGCGATGAGCTCGGCGACGCCAAGCAGCATATCTACGGCCTCGCCGAGCAGGCCCCGGGCGCTGCTTGGAAGGTTAACAACGCTTCCATCCTCAACGGTGAACAGGTTTAGTTCCGGCTCGCCGGTATCTTCAGCAATCCGTACGTGGGCCAGGGTCGCCGCACCTTCCAGGATGTTCAACACAAGCTGTTCGGCGCTTTCCCGGCTGCTCAAAGTGCCCTGGGTCCCGTGGATGGCGATGACTCCATCGACGGTAAGGAACTCCCAAACGTTGGGTGGCGTAGCGGCGCTGGTCACATCGAAGGAGATCGAACCGTCCACAAGTCGGATCTTGACCACCCGCTGGCCCGTGGGGGGGCCTCCGCTCAGCAGCTCGAAGACCTCTACGACCAGCTCGGTGTTGGGCTCCAGATGTACCCTGCTGCCCTCGGCGAACTGGATTACGGCGGTAGATACGTTGAGGGTCCGTACATGGGAATCTACGGTGACCGGCATTCCATCAGTGGCCGTGAGCCAGACAGCACTGCCCTCGGGTCTAAACTCGGCTTTGCCCTCCAGTATGGAGAGGACTCCTGCTTCCGTGACCTCCTCCTCCGATTCGGTAGGAGTGGGGGTGGGAATTGGAAGAATAGGCAAAGGAGTCGGGGTGGGAACGGGCGTCGCCGTAGGAGTGGGGGAAATGGGCGCGGGGGCGGCTGTCGGCGCTGGCAGTGAGGTAGGAGGGGGCTCTTCGTCCCCACCGCCGCCACAGGCTGCTAAGGCCAGTAAGGCAATGAAAAAGAGGCCGATGAGAAACAACGAGGTCTTTTTCATGGAGTAATTCTAGCACACGGGCTCAGTGCAACAATTTAACCGTGACGGATGCCGGGCTGGAGGTGCTGAATAATGTCCCCAGGGAGCCTATGGTTGGGATGACCGGGCCTAATCAGGCCTGATTTCTTAGTGACCCCAGCGCCCGGATATGCTCGGGAGTGGTGCCGCAGCACCCTCCGATGATTCGGGCCCCTGCATCGACCCATTGACGCGCATAGTCCAGGTATCGCTGCGGCGACATGGACGGCCCGAACTCCCACCCGAAGCCTTTATACCTGGCGCACTGGGCATAGGCCCCTACCGGGACGGCGCTCTGCTGTGCCAGCTCCTTCATGGCCAGGCTCAAGTCCTCGGGTTGCGTGCAGTTTATGAGAACTGCCGAGGCTCCATCAGAAAGCAAGACCTCCACGGCCTCACCCCAGGACTCCCCGCTTTTCACCCGCCCCTTCGAATCGGCTATCAAGGATGCCCAGGCGGTCAGACCCATCTCGACCGCCGCCTTCACTCCGGCCCGGGCCGACCTTACTCTGGCGGCCGTCTCGACGAGTATGAGGTCCACCCCCGAGGATGCCATCGCCTCAACCTGCTCTCGATAAACGGACAGGCAAACATCGAGCGGAGGCACGTCGTCGGGATCGTAGTCCGAGCCCAGGGGCCCCAGGGAGCCGGCGATGCACACTTCATTTTCGTGGCCAGCCCCGTCCCTCGCCTCTCTGGCCAGCTCCACTGCCATGGCGGTGAGGTGGGCGACCCGGCTCGGGTCTATACCCACCTGCTCCAGGGCGGGCCTGTTACAGTCGTAGGTATTGGCGGTAATTACGTCGGCGCCGGCCTTGATGTAGTCTTCGTGAAGCTCCCTTATAAGCCCGGGCGACTTGATCATCTGGGTGACTGCCAGGTCGCTGGAGCCCGGCAGGCCGCTTCGGCGCCTGATCTCGGTGCCTATTCCGCCGTCCAGGATGAGGACCTCACCCTTGGCAAGCCTGGCTTCGATCTTATCAATGCTCAACAATTGTCATCCCTGACCATCTTGCATACTGGCGAAGCTAGTACATAGCCGCGCTCTCATTTTGCTGTCGGACAGAGTGTTAGCAGATGGTTCACACTAGTCTCACCCCTGGACCGTGGAGTAGTAGTCTTTGTGGGGTTTCAGGGGGCGGAGCAACCAGAATGGCCGGCGCAAACCACCGGGCCCGGGTGCCGGGCGGGTGAACCCGAGCCATCTTCTATACACCCGGCGGGCGGCATCCGCGTCGATGGATATGTCCCCGTACTTGAGGCCCGCGCCTGCTTTCTCCACGCGCACCTTCTGGTGCCAGCAGTGACCTCCGCTAATGGGATCGGGCTGTACGGGGAACACCAGGTTCTGGTGCACGCCCCCATCGC
>JACZVB010000287.1:0-2450 GCA_022572865.1 Chloroflexota bacterium
CATTCTCCTCTTCGATGCCCTGACCCGGGGGCAATCTCGGTACGTCAGCGGCGGCGCCGGTGGGACCAGGCCGGGCCGGGTTATGCGACTAGGCCCCTGGCGCTGGCCCGCTCTCATCTTCTGTGGAGCGGTGGTGCTGACCAGCCTGGGTGGACCTATGTCAGTGCTGGTCTACTGGGTAGTGCGAGGGGTCTCTGCGGGGGAGAGCTTAAGCTCCCTCTGGGGTGTAGCCGGCAACTCCCTCTACGTCTCGGCCCTGGCATCGGTGGCCTGTATACTGGCGGCCCTGCCGGTCGCTATTCTCGCCGTCAGGTATCCCAGCCGTCTTGCCACCCTGATAGAGCGGGTGAGCTATCTCGGCTTTGCCTTACCGGGGGTGGTAGTGGCCCTGGCGCTGGTCTTTTTCGGCGCCAACTACGTATCGCCGGTTTACCAGACCCTGGGGCTTCTGGTCCTGGCCTACATGATCCTCTTTCTGCCCCCTGCCCTGGGGGCCATACGGGCCCAGCTGCTTCAGGTAGACCCCCGGATGGAGGAAGCGGCGAGGGGCCTGGGCCTCTCGCCCCTGCGTGCGTTCATCTCCGTCACCTTTCCTCTGATCCGGGGCGGCATTCTGGCCGGAGGGGCCCTGGTATTCTTGATCACCATGAAGGAGCTGCCGGCCACCCTTATCCTCGGCCCCATAGGATTCGAGACCCTGGCCACCAAGGTGTGGGGCGCCTCCGAAGCGGCTTTCTTCGCCGAGGCGGCGCTTCCGGCCCTGGTCCTGATCTTGCTGTCCTCGGTGCCGATGGCCCTACTGGTCCTCAGCGATAGGGGCAGCGACACGGTCTTGTTGAGGGCCAAGAAATGAGGCGAGACTAGTGTTATCAAATATCCTCGTCAGACCCTAGTTGAAGGCAACCGAGCTTCGTGAGACACTGGAAGACCGACCTGTGGGAGGGCTCAAAACCAGATGGCCACGATACCCGAGGCCTCCAGCCACGTATTACAGCTGAATAGAGCCACGAAGATATACCCAGGGGCCTTCGGCCCTGCCGTGGACCGGCTGACCCTCTCCCTGGCGCAGGGAGAGATCATGTCGATACTTGGGCCAAGCGGCTGTGGTAAGACCACTACCCTGCGCCTCATCGCGGGGTTCGAGACGCTGGAGGAAGGGGAGGTGTCCCTAAGAGGCCGGGTGGTCTCTACCAAACATCACCTTGTGCCCCCAGAGAAAAGGGAAGTGGCCATGGTCTTCCAGGACTACGCCCTCTTTCCTCACCTGACCGTTGCCAAGAACATAGCCTTCGGCCTGAGGAAGATGGACTCGTCGCACCGTCGAGAGCGGGTAGCAACGGTCCTGGAGCTGCTGGACATGGGGTGGCTGGCAGACCGGTATCCCCATCAGATATCGGGTGGCCAGCAGCAACGGGTCGCCCTGGGCCGGGCCCTGGCCCCCAAACCGGTGGTCGTGCTGCTGGATGAGCCGTTTAGCAACCTTGATGCCTCGATGAGGGGGCAGATGCGACGGGAGGTCCAGGCTATTTTGCGTAGAGAGGGGGCCACGGCCATTCTGGTGACCCACGATCAGCAGGAAGCCCTCTCCTTCGCCGATACCATCGCCGTGATGAACCGGGGCCGCCTGGAGCAGCTAGGCACCCCGGAGGAGATCTATCACAGGCCCGCGTCCTCCTTCGTGGCCTCCTTCATTGGGCACGCCAGCTTCATTCCGGCTCGAGTGGATGGTGAGGAGCTGGTCACGGAGATAGGAAGGCTCGCCTATAGCGGGAACCACAGCGTCTCCGACGCTGTGGTGATGATACGGCCCGACGATGTGATGATCACGCCCGACGAATCGGGGCCCGGGACCATAGTATCCAGGGAGTTTCACGGCTCCCGAAACTTCTACTTCATCAGATTGGCGTCGGGCGCGACAATCAGAAGCAGGCTGCCCTCGGCCCAGGTGTATCCCGTCGGCACAAGGGTGAGGGTCGAGCCAACGCCCAACGCAAACGCCATCCTGTTCCCATCTTCTCAGCAAGGTCTGCGGCCTAAGGACGAGCCCGTTTTGTCGCCGGAAGACAAGGACCTTTTTTAGCGCCACCCGCCGCCGAACATACCTTTCCCGGGAACCGGGGGTCTGTTCCTCCGGGGCGCTTTTCATACCTGCGCTGCATCCCTTTGCGGACCGTCCCAATCACAGGTTATAATTCCAGTCGTCGGCTAGGTTTTTGCGAGCCGGGTTAGCCCGCATACGGGAGGAGGGTGATCGTCACCGACATCGTCATCGCCATAGACGGCCCGGGTGCCGTGGGCAAGACCACCATCGGGAGGCTGCTGGCCCAGCGATTAGGCCTCCTGTTCATCGATACGGGTGTCATGTATAGGGCTTTAACCTGGACGGCCATCGACAGAGGACTGGATGTTTCGGACGAAGAATCCCTGGTGTCCTTGGCCCGGGGGCGGAG
>JACZVB010000287.1:2460-3201 GCA_022572865.1 Chloroflexota bacterium
GAACCGGGCAGGCGGTCCGGGAGGCTGGACAGGCCGATGGACTGACGGCTATGTTAAGGCCCCGGCCCCGATCCTTCCACCGGCGCCCCGCGCGCGACCGATAATGATGCCAAACCCACGAATCGGCGTCTGCAGTTGGAGCCTGAGGCCGCGCGACCCGCGGCAGCTGGTGGGGGCCCTTGAGGGGCTGGGGATCGATATCGTCAGGGCCCCCGGAACTGGCAACGAAAATTCTGAGCAGGTGATGGCCGATGGGCGAGACGTATCGGATGAGATCAAACGACCCGAGGTGGACAGACAGGTGTCCATCGTGTCCAGGTATAGGGGCGTCAGAGAGGCTATGGTTGCACAGCAGCGGGCCCTGGCCGCGGGTGAAGGGGTGGTGATGGTGGGCAGGGACATAGGCACAGTGGTGCTGCCCGATGCCGCCCTCAAGGTATATCTGACTGCATCTCCGGATGAGAGGGCCAGACGCCGTTATCAGGAGCTGAGAGGGCTTGGGGCATCGGTGGAACAGACCTCTATATTGAGCGACCTGGTGAAAAGGGATAAAATCGATAGCGAGAGGAAGGAGTCTCCCCTGAGACCGGCCCCCGACTCCCGATTGATCGATACCACCCACCTCACCCTGGAACAGGTCGTGGACCGGGTACTTGAACTCTGGGGCGCTGCCAGCGTCTGAGGAGATGTACTAAGAGACCATGTGCGGAATAGTTGGATACGTAGGAAGTCGGCCTGCCG
>JACZVB010000288.1 GCA_022572865.1 Chloroflexota bacterium
AGGGGTATGGCAAGACCAAGCACTGGCTGGCCTACGCCGAAAGTGCAGTCCACGATCCGTGGCCCTTCGACCGTGCTCAGGACAGGCCCTTCGACGATTCGGCGGTCCAGGAGAAGAGGTATATACCCTCGGGGCCCACCCATCCTTCGAGCACAACCCACCTGGGGGTGATAGACAAAGACCGGAACATGGTCTCCTGCACTCACACTGCGGTAAACGCCTTCGGGTCCAGGGTGGCGTGCCCCGGGACCGGGGTCATATTCGCCGACGGGATGCTGTGGTTCAACCCCAGCCCCGGCCGGGCCAACTCTATAGCGGGCTTCAAGAGGCCGCTAGTGAACATGTCGCCCCTGATGGTGCTTAGGGAGGGCAAGCCGTTCATGAGCATCGGTGCGCCTGGGGGCAGGAAGATAATAAACGCGGTCACCCAGGTGGTGATGAACGTGGTGGATCATAAATTGGGGATGCAGGAGGCCATCGCCGCCCCGAGGGTCGACGCCAGCGGCAAGGATACCGTTTACCATCCCGACCTGGAGAAAGAGGTGGTGGAGGGCCTGAGGGCCCGGGGCCACAGGATGGTGCTGGGGCCTGAGGACTACGAGCGCCACAGCTTCGCCCGGCCCACGGGGATACTGGTCAACGCCGAGACGGGGCGGCTCCACGGGGGGGCGGACGTACTGCGCAGGGCCGAGGCCTGGGGGTATTGAGGGCACCAAACGGCCACGTTAGTCACGGGCCGGCATTGTCAACCTGAGCAGCTGACTCCTCTGGACTCCGTTTGATTCCTGGGTTCCTCTTTTGACACGCGCTAGCCTGTATTCGCCGTGTCACATTGGGGAAAGGACTGGCGGCGGCACTACAGATGCCAAAGCCCGGGCCCTGGGATGGGCCTGGGGCGGAGATGCAGCTTACGGAGGCCGTTAGCCGCCGGCGACGGCGGGGACGATGCTTACCTCGTCGCCGGTTTTGATTGGGGTCTTGATCCCATCTATGAACCGGATGTCCTCGCCGTTCACATATATGTTCACGAACCGGTGCAGCTCGCCGTTGTCACTAACGAGCCTCTCCTTGATCCCCGGGTACTGAGAGTCCAGGGAATCTATACACTCCATCAGGTTGGTCCCATCCACATCTACGGTGCTCTCGCCGTTGGTCATCCTTCTGAGGGGAGTGGGGATCTTGAGACTAACGCTCATCTGTGGAACCTCCTGGTCTTTCGCTTGGTTGAACCTATCGATTATAACGCCATTGCAGGACGGGGGCCTTAGCTTGATAATAATGCCGTTGTAAGACGGGGGCCTTAGCTTGATAATAATGCCGTTGTAAGACTGGGGCCTTAGCCCTCGACAATATCGCCGACCACTGGGTCGACCCGAACGCCGTTGTCGCTGACCCAGGCGAGCCCTCGTTTTATCTCCTCTTCGTCCCCCTCCAGTTCCAGGATCACCCAGCCCTGAGTCTCTGTGACGTCGGCCCGGCGAATGTTGGTGATGAGGTCGAATTTCTTGCCGAGGTTGTAGATGATAGGCTGGGTCACCATGTCGGTGGGAAAGCTGAATTTGGAGCGCATCTTAGTCATGCCACATCCTCACGTTTGAGCCGCCTGAAATAGAAATAAGAGACGTTTGACAACGGTTTCTACCATCCCCCTGTCCCCCTTCCAGTACTGGAAGGATGGAATTCTCTTTTAATGACCTTATTAACGAGCCTGGAACGAAGGCCTATGCAGTCGCCCCGTTGCGTCTGGCTTCCATGGCCTCCTCGAAGGAATCCATGGTCGGGTCTATGGTCAGGGGGTTGACCAGTTCTTGCACCGGCTCCTGGGTCTTGAGGCCCGAGCCTGTGATATAGGCGACGGTCAGGTCATCCCGCTTGATGATACCCTGGGCAGCCAGCTTTTTTAGGCCAGCCACGGTGACACCACCGGCCGTCTCGGCGAAGATACCCTCGGTGCGGCCCAGGAGGGACATCCCCTCCACCACCTCCGGGTCCGTGGCGGCTACACCGTAGCCGTTGGTTTCCTTTATCGTCTTCAGGGCGTAGAATCCATCGGCCGGGTTGCCTATGGCCAGTGACTTGGCCAGGGTGTTCGGCTTCACCGGCTTGATGTCCATCCGGTTTTCCTCGAAGGCGGTGATGATGGGAGAGCAGCCTCGGGCCTGGGCCACCGCCATACGGGTCCTGGGCGGGTCCATGATGCCCACCTGGGCCAGCTCTTGAAACCCCTTCCAGATCTTGGTGAAAAGGGAGCCTGAGGCTGCGGGCACGATGGCCCAATCGGGGGTGCGCCAGCCCAACTGCTCGGCCACCTCGTAGCCAAGGGTCTTGCTCCCTTCCGAGTAGTAGGGGCGCATGTTGATATTGGCGAAGGCCCAGTTATATTTATCGGCGAGCTCGCTGCAAAGGCGGTTCACCTCGTCGTAGCTGCCCTTCACGGCCACCAGGGTCGGCCCGTATATGGCCGCCGAGACCACCTTGCCCACCTCCAGGTCTGCGGGGATGAAGACGTAGGCCTTGAGCCCCGCCTTGGCGGCGTGGGCAGCTACGCTGCCGGCCAGATTCCCCGTGGAGGCGCAGGCCAGGGTGTCGAACCCGAACTCCACGGCCTTGGTGGAGGCGATGCCTACTACCCTGTCTTTAAACGAGTGTGAGGGGTTGCCGCAGTCGTTCTTGATATAGAGGTTGTCCAGCCCCAGCTCCCGGCCCAGGTTCTCGGCTTTGAGCAGGGGGGTGAGGCCGGTGCCCAGGTCCACCACCCGGCCGTCGACGGGAAGGAGTTCCTTGTAGCGCCACATGGTCAGGGGCCCGGCCTCGATGCTCTCGCGATTCATGACGCGGGCGACGGCTTGGTAGTCGTAGACCACCTCCAGGGGCCCGAAGCACCACTCGCAGACGTTCATGGGCTCCAGAGGGTACTCTCTGGTGCACTCCTTGCATTTTAGGGCCGTGGCGTTAGACATTTGGTACTCGCTGTGCGGGGCCTGGCATGACCGGATTACTGGAGACCGGCCAGGAAGTTGTCACAGATCTCCTCTCGAGACCCGGATACGGTGTCCCTGGCTGGGATCAGGGCTAAATGCTAGCAGAGGGTAACATTTATTGTCAAGAAAAGGTTGATGACGCTGTGAGGAACCCTCACCCCCTTGGTCCCCCTCTCCCTTGCCAAGGGAGAGGGGGAGAAAATAAATATGGTCCCGAG
>JACZVB010000012.1 GCA_022572865.1 Chloroflexota bacterium
GGCGGCCCCGACCTAGGTCGGGGCCGCCTGTCTCTTCAATCTTTAAGTGCTAAATCAGCAGTAAGAAAGGTCAGTCTTCACCGAATCCATCGGGGTTAAGGCCCGGGGCCCGCTGGTGGGCTAGATCCCGTCTCGGATTGGACTGAGCTGTTCTGAAGTGGATCGGTGAGCTTTTCCCATCGCTCTCGTGAGATATCCATCAAGACGAAGGTCTGGCCGTCCCGCCTGACCCGGTCTCGGGCCGTGAACCCGCACTTCTCGAAGGACCGCAGGGCCCTCTTGTTCCACTCCAGGGTGTGGAGGTAGACCCTCCTCATTCCCTCCACGTTGAACAGGTATCGTATCAGGGACTGGACCGCATCGGCCCCGTAACCCTGGCCCCAATACGCCCTATCGCCTAACATTATCCCCACCTCCACCTCGCCCTTCTCCCGGTCCATGCCGTAATACATGCAGTTGCCGATGTGCTTTCCGCTCAGGTCATCTACAGCGAACTTGCATCTCATGGGGAGCGGAAACTCCAATTCGTCGGCATAATAGGCCTTGAAGCTGGAGAACCGAGTACGAAGGGGCACCGTCGCATCGAGGCGGGAGAGCTCCTCGTCAGTCCGCCACACATAGTCCTGATAGGCGTCCTCCAGCCGCTTTTCCCTGAGGATCACCTTCTTACCTCTAATCATCGACCCTCTCGGGGCAGCGGCCATTAAGGACCTGGATGGCCTGTTGCACTACCGCTTCCTCGCTCTTGTAGGTCACAGTGCGCTCTGCCACATCGGTCTTGAACCATCGCACTACGTCAAACTCGGGGTCGTGCAGGTCTACGGAGCCGCCGATGGCCCTCATCAGATAGAAGTGAACGGTCTTATGAAATCGGACTCCGTCGGCACTGAACCAGTACTTTATGCTGTCGAGACCCTCCTCTAAGGCTACATCCAGTCCCGTCTCCTCCCGCACCTCCCGCAGCGCTGTCTCCTCTCTGGACTCACCCGGATCTGGGGTCCCTTTGGGCAACCGCCAGCTCTCGGGATTGTGGTGCCCGCACAGCACTATCTGCAACTCGTCTCCCTGCCTGCGGTAGACCACGCCTCCCGCCGACACCGGATATTCGATCCTCATGTCATGTTCAGATGCCAAGTTCGATATTCCCCCTTCTCACATCCATCTATATTAAAGCGCTGTAAGCAAGGGTCAAGGGCGACAGTCACTCTATTTATAGACATTTCGGCCGCCCGGCAACTTCACTTGACTAAGCTGCGCGAGTCACACTTCGCCAAGGGCTCGGTTGTGAACCGCCAGCTCGCTGTTCGTATAGGAACACGGGTTGAGCCGGCTGCAGGCCTGAGTTTAGATGTCGGTGTTGGGGATACGGTTGTAAATCTAGAAGCCTGGGTATATATCGGCTCTGGAACGGAAGTTAGGTCCGACTCGGCGCGCGAAACAACAACCAAAACGCTTAAAGCAAAGCTGAGAGTCCAGCTCGCTGGACTCTGCATGATGCCGTTGTGCCAATTTCTCTCGGCTCATTGGAGGGCTCCTCAGGCCTTGATCACCCTCCCGACCGGGCCACCGATACCGCCTTGCAATAGAGGGCGGGGGTCCGCAGGGAGCCTCCTCGCCATCTGGCCTCACTGCCTATAGCGGCCAGGTTGCTCAACACCTGATACACGTTCCCGGTTATCATGCTGTTTTTTACTCGCCCTGCAATCTTTCCGTGCTCCACCTTATAGCCCAGAAGCACGTTTGCATTGAAATCGCCCCCCAGGAGATTGGTCTGCCCGGCCCCCAGCAGCCTCTCCACCACCAGTCCCGTATCTATATCTGCGACCATTTCATCGAATGAGGTGTGTCCTGCCTCAATGAACAGGACACTTGTGGATGGGGAGGGGACGGAGCCCCCGGGCCTGGATGCGCTGCCCGTGGTCTGAGCTTCCGCCTGGGCAGCGGTCTTCAAGTCGTATACGAAATTCCTGGCCACGCCCCTCTCGATCAATGGGATCCGTCGGGTCGGGACACCCTCGTCGTCCCAGGGCCGGCTCCCGGGCCTGTAGGCCGCCGTCCCATCGTCGTACAGGGAAAAACCCTCATCACAGATCAGCTCCCCGAGCCGGTCAACCAGGGGTGAGGAGCCCTGGACCACATTCTTGCCATTGAAGGCGACCAGCAGGGGTGACAGCAACACGCCAGCGACGGCGTCCGGGGTGAATATCACGGGCAGGTCACCCGTCGGGGCCTCCGTTATATCCCGGGCCTGGTCCAGCTGCCTATTGACCCGTTCGATGATACCGGTCGGGTCAGACAATGGGCGGCAAAAGCTCTCCCAGTCGCCGACGAACAGCATATCGGTCCCACGGATGAGGGTCCCGCTCACTCCCATGGAAAAGACGCTCTTCTGGTAGCTCAGGTCCAGGCCCTCGGAGTTGAGGACCCTCACCGAGACCACCGACTGGCTGACGCCCGCATCGCACAGGACATCCTTTGCGTGAGTCCTGACCCCGTCGACCAGCGCCTGGCCTAGGCGGACCATCTCCTCCACGGATGTCTTCTCCACCTCGGGGTCGTAGATATCAACCTCGGGGTAGGGGCCGGGCGAGGGCAGGTGAAAGGCGGCCTCTACGCCATATGGGGCCACTTCCAGGGCCCTCTGTACTATGCCGTCTACATCCTCCACCCGGTTGGTAGAGGAGAAGCCTATGCGGCCGTCCTTGATTATCCTGAGCCCCACACCCTGGGACTCTTTGGTCTGAAGCTCTTTGAGACGATTGGCCTCGAAGGAGACGGGGGTGTAGCGGCTGCTGACCCAGAAAACCTCAGCGGCATCGGCAACCTTGAGGGCGGCGTCAAGTATCTCTTCCACCTAGCCACCACCCACCAGGCACTTAGATATCCTGATGTGGGGACTGCCGTTAGATACGGCCAGGGGCGACTGCCCCCCTTTTCCACAGCCGCCGCCCTGGTTCATGTCCAGGTCGTTGCCGATGGCATCCAGGTTCTTGAGAGTCTCAAAGACGTTGCCCGACAGGGTCACGGGACGAAGGAGCTCTGTGATCTTACCGTTGCGGATCATGTACGCCTCCCGGGCAGAGAAGGTGAACATCTCCATGCTGGTCATACCGCCATACCAGTTGCAGGCATATACCCCCTCCTTAACGTCCGCCAGCATCTCGTCAAAGGTCACTGTCCCGGGTTCGATGAAGGTGTTCGTCATACGGACGATGGGCTCGAAACGGAAGTCTATGGCCCGGGCGTTCCCCGAGGGCCTCTCACCCATCTTGGCGGCGGTCTCCCGGGAGTGGAGCCGGCCCACCAGCTCCCCCTCCCTGATGAGGTATGTCCTGGTAGCGGACACTCCCTCCTCGTCGTACTTATAGCTGCCCCTGAGCCCCGGGACCGCAGCCCCGTCGACGACGTTCAGATGATTGCCGCCGAATTTACGGCCCAGAAGCATGATCTCTTTGAGCTTGTCGTTCTCGTAAACATGGTCCGACTCCGACAGGTGGCCGAAGGCCTCGTGAATGAATACTCCCGCCAGCACAGGGTCCAGTATCACCGGGTACTCGCCTCCCTTGACCCTGGGGGCCGCCAGCAGCTGGACCGCTTTTTCCGCTATCTCTCGGGCCTCCTGGTGGCGGTCCTCGACAACACCGAAGTCGCCGTTGCTGCCCAGGCTGACCCCGGCCTGCTGCACCTGGGACCCGTCCCTTGCAGTGGCTGAGAGGCGCAGGGTCACGTCTATCTTCTGCTGCTCGATATAGCTGCCTTCGGAGCTGGCGAAGGTCACCTTCTTGTGGCTATCGCCGTAGCCTATGATGGTGGTCTGGATGCCCGGTACGCTCCACATGATCTCGTTGTACCGGTCCATCAGCTCCTTCTTCTGGGCCAGGGTGACGGAGCGGGGGTCCTTCTCTACGACGAGTGGGACCGTATCGACGACGGGCTCTATCTCTGCCAGGGCACTGGCCTCGTGGCCCACAAGACGGGCCTGGTCCACGGCCATTTGGACCTTCTCTTGGAGGCCATCGATCCGGTTGAAGCTGACAAAGCCCCAACCCCCGTTGACCAGGGCCCGGACGTTCCCCCCGAGACTGGTGGTAACGCCGATGTCCTCCAGGTCCCGGCCCCGATAGATCAGACGGGTGCTCTCCGCCTCCTCTATCCTGACTTCTACGTAGTCGGCCCCGTGCCCCTTGAGGGCCTGGGAAATCCTATCGCGCATGAAACTCCCCTGACATCGATACTAAGGCCGCGGGAGCAAGAGTATAGCAGATTGTGCATTCCAAAACCCTCGTGCTAGACTGGCACCAATACCGAATCGCCACGAAATCACACCGTCATCTACACAGCATCTATGTCCAACCCCAAGGCTAAAGGTCCCAGGAGAAACAGGCGGAGATCGCCACGTAAGGGGCGCACCTTCCGTCACATTCCCATCGATGAGTTGATGCGCCGGCTGGACCCGCTCTACGGCCCGGCCCAGGCCCCCCGCCCCTATGACCCAACCTCCGAGCTTATCTTCACCGTACTCTCCCAGCACACCTCGGACACCAACTCCTATCGGGCCTTTGCCACGCTGAGAGAGACCTTCCCCACCTGGGAGGATGTGCTGGACGCGGACGTGGACCGCCTGGCCGAGTCGATCCGCACCGGGGGGCTGGCCCGCATAAAGGCCCCCAGGCTCCAGGAGATACTCAAGGCCATCTGGGCGCGAAACGGCTCCTGGGACCTCTCTTTTTTGAGAGAGATGCCCCTGCCTGAGGCCAAAACCTGGCTTCTGGAGCTTCCTGGTGTCGGGCCCAAGACGGCCGGGTGCGTGCTGCTCTTCTCCCTCGGGAGGCCGGCCATGGTAGTGGACACCCATGTCCACAGGGTCGCCAGGCGGCTGAACCTCATCGGGGCAAAGGCCTCCGCAGACGAGGCCCACGATATCCTGGAGGAGAAGATACCGCCGGAGGAGATCCTGGGGGCCCATGTATACCTGATCAGGCACGGCCGGGAGGTGTGCAAGGCCCTGAGACCTCTGTGCGGCGAGTGCATCCTGGAAGATGAGTGCCCCTCCAGCTTGATAGCCGGGAAAAGCAAGCGCAGGCCCGGGGCTAAGGTGCGCTGAGGGCGTGTGGCGTCAGCTTTCAGGAGGTGGAAGGGACATTACCCTCCTGAGGACCGCCATCGTTCATCCCGGCTTCATTGGCCTCCTCCAGACAGCAACGGACAACTATCGTCCTATCTAAATACATTGACTAGTAACATCCCTTGTATTAGATTTGGGACGCCGATCGGCTTATCCCGTAGAGCGTGACATTCTGTCCAATAAGGGAGGACCAGATGGACTATCCAGTGATTCACAAGCCGGCGCTGGAAGAGATGAAGGTCAAGCCCAACATACAGGACTACCACGAGTCGCAACGGGATTTTTCATGGGACCGGCTAAAGAAGGAACTCGATGGGCTGGAGGGCGGAGGCCTGAACCTGGCCTATGAGGCCATCGATCGACACGTCAAGAAGGGCAAGGGCGAGAAGGTGGCCTTCTACTGGGAAGGGGCCAAGGGAGAGGAAGAGGTCTACACCTTCGCCCAGTTCAAGGTCCAGTCGGACAAGTTCGCCAATGTTCTCCAGGGACTGGAGGTAGAAAAGGGAGACCGGGTCTTTATCTACATGGACCGGATACCGGAGCTGTATTTTGCCTTCTTCGGCATCCTAAAGGCCGGCGCTATCGCAGGGCCCCTCTTCTCCGCCTTCGGGCCCGACCCGGTGAAGGACCGGCTGCTGGACAGCGGCGCCAAAGTGCTGGTCACCAGCCCCAACCTTCGCGCCAAAATCAGCGGCATACTGGGAGACCTGCCGGACCTGAAGCATCTCGTGGTGGTGAACAAGAACAACCGCCACCCCGAGGGGCTGCAACCGGGTGACGTTAGCTACGAGGATGCGATGGCCGGGGCCTCGGAAGAGTTCACCATCGTCAGGACCACCGAAGAAGACTACGACATCATGCACTACACCTCGGGGACCACCGGCAAACCCAAGGGTGCGGCCCACGTCCACAGGGCCATCTACCAGCAGTATGCCACCGGCAAGTGGGTCCTGGACCTCCATGAGGACGACATCTACTGGTGTACCGCCGACCCGGGCTGGGTCACGGGCACTTCCTACGGTATGGTGGCGCCCTGGACCAACGGCATCACCCAGGTCATCTACGAGGGCGGGTTCGGCGCCGGCCCGTGGTACAGGGTCATGGAAAAATACAAGGTCACCGTCTGGTACACCGCCCCCACCGCCATCCGCATGCTTATGAAGGCCGGAGAGGATGTGGTCAAGCGCCACGATCTGAGCAGCCTGCGGTATATGTGCAGTGTCGGCGAGCCCCTCAACCCCGAGGCGGTGGTCTGGGGCGTCCAGGCCTTCGGGATGCCATTCCATGACAACTGGTGGCAGACGGAGACGGGGGCCATACTAATAGCCAACTACCCAATCCAGGACGTAAAGCCGGGGTCGATGGGAAGGCCGACGCCCGGGATCACCGTCGGCATTCTGGACGATAACTACGAAGAGGTGCCCACAGGGGATGAAGGACACCTGGCCGTAAGGCCCGGCTGGCCGTCCATGTTCAAGACCTATTGGGGCAACGAGGAGATGTACAACTCCAAGTTTCAGAACGGCTGGTATATCACCGGCGACAAGGCCCGGAAGGACGAGGAAGGGTATTTCTGGTTCGTGGGTCGGGCCGACGACGTAATCAACACCGCGGGCCACCTGGTGGGCCCCTTCGAGGTAGAGAGCGCCCTCCTAGAGCACCCTGCGGTGGCCGAGGCCGGGGTGATAGGTAAACCAGACCCGATCGCGATGGAGATAGTCAAAGCCTTCGTCGCCCTCAAAGACGGGTACGAGCCCTCGGACAAGCTCCGGCGGGAACTGATGCGGTTCGCCAGGAAGAAGCTATCATCATTCGTGGCCCCACGGGAGATCGACTTCATCGACTCGTTGCCCAAGACCCGCAGTGGCAAGATCATGCGCCGCCTGCTGAAGGCCCGGGAGCTGGGCCTGCCCGAAGGAGACACCTCTACCCTCGAGGACTAGGGGTAGTTTCAAAAACCTTCACCCTCCTCTACTACTACGACAGCCTCGGAACAGGACGCAGGCTCACGTCCTGAAACGGAATTTTGAAATCGATTTTTAATGCTGGAGGACTCCTGAAATTGATCTCCCTGGGCATCGACCCCAGCGGCTCGGAGCGCCGGAGAAGCGGCCTGGCCGTGCTCGACGACGATCTCAGGGTCTATACCTGGACCGCAATGACCAACGAGGAGATCTTTCAGGCCGCCCGAGAGGCGCGGCCCGATGTAGTCGCCATCGACTCTCCCCTCTCCTTGCCCAAGGGCCGCTGCTGTGCAAACCCCCTCTGCCCATGCGCCGTCCACGGTATCGTGCGCGCCGCAGACAGGGCCGTGGCCAAGCTGGGCTACCACCCTTTCTGGACCCTATTGCCCTCCATGGTCAACCTCACCCTTCGCAGTATCAGGTTCAAGGAGCGGATGGAGGCCGAGGGCCTCAAGGTGATCGAGGTGTACCCCGGGGCGGCACAGGACCGCCTGGGGATGCCCAGGAAGAAGGCTGGAGTCGACCTGCTGGAGGAGGGGCTGAGGGGCCTGGGCATCCGTTTCCGGGACCCGGTGCGGAAGCGTGTACACGACGAGCCGATTCGACGAACTCACGACGAACTGGACGCCGTCACGGCGGCCTATGTGGGCATCTGCTACCTCCAGGGCAGGTACGAGGCCGCCGGCCCACCCGACGAGATACAGATAATCCTGCCAGAGGCCTGAGGACAAGCTGATGCCAGCACCCGTCACGGGTCCAGAAGCAAAGTCGGTGGAGGCGATGTTCGCCCGCATCTCCCGGCGCTACGACTTCCTGAACACCGCCATGACCCTGGGGATGCACCGCCGCTGGAAGCGGCAGACTGCTTCTATTGCCGCGGGTAAGGGCCAGGGGCCGGCCCTGGACGTGGCCACGGGCACCGGGGACCTGGCCTTTCAGCTAGCGGGGCTTCCAGGGATCACCAGCGTCATCGGGGTTGACTTCTGCCCCGAGATGCTGGAGTTAGCGAGGGGCAAGCTCAAGAACAGGCAGACATCCCGCCCTGTGGCCTTTCAGCTCGGGGACGCGTTGCGGCTGGAATTCCAGGACGACACCTTCGTGTGCGCCACCTCCGGGTTCGCACTGCGCAACGTGGAGAGCATCGAAGGGTCGCTATCGGAGATGCAACGGGTAGTCAGGCCCGGGGGCCGTGTGGTGGTGCTGGAGCTTACACCCCTGGTTGGCCGGTCCATCTTCACATCCCTCCTCAAACTGTATTTCAATCACGGGGTGCCCCTTCTGGGACAACTCCTGGCCGGAGACAGGAAGGCCTACACCTATCTACCCAACTCCGTGACCCGCTTTCCCAATGCCGACGAGTTGGCGGAGGTGTTTAGGGGTGTGGGGTTGACAGGGGTAAGCTATCGACGGATGAACCTGAGCACCGTGGCCATCCACTGGGGGACAAAACCCGGCTGATGTAGATACCCACCGAAACCGGTTGATGTTGATGCACGCCAAAACCGGCCTATAATGAAGCCGTGTTGCTGGCCCCATACACTTACATACCAGCGGAACGAGAGATTACACAAGGATGGTCACCGAACTTTCCATCGAGCGGCTAGAAGCCGAGGCCAACCGCACATCCCCACTGTCCATTCTGGCCGCTTTTATCATTGTGGCCGGTATAGCCCTGGTCATAGTTACCGCTATCTCCTGGGTGTTGCTGGCCGATAAGGCCTTGGACCTCTACTCCTATGACCTGGCGGCCAGGGACTCGGCCCAGGCCGGCGACCAGATTCTGGACACCCAGGCCACCCTGGAATCGTACCCCAGATGGCTGACCTCATTACCCTTCCTGGGTATAGCCCTCATACTGGTTGGAATCGGAATCCTGCTGAGGACCTTCGTGCGCAGGGTGCGTCTTCGGATGGCAGTGACCGCCATAGCCCTGTCGTATCTGAGAGACCGGCGACCGGGCTGAGCTAATCGAATCTGAGGCTCAACAGGACCGCCAGTGGAAACATGAAATCAGGAGAGGCCATGACCATACTCGAGAGCGCAGCGGATGCCATAGCCAGGCCGGCCGTCGGGTTCACCAGGCCTCAGGCCCTGGCCATGCGGCTGTGGGCCCCCTTCATGATCATGGGGTTCATCATAGTAGTAAGCTCCTTCGTCATCGGCATAATCAACGGCATGGTTGCTGCGGACTACTTCGAGTTCTCCAGGGTAGAGCGGGAAGCAGCCGTCTCCGGCTCAGACATCGTGGAGAAGAAGGTGTTTATCGAGTCGGTCTCCGCGTGGCTGCCGGAATTCAGGTTTTTGGGCATAGGCCTGATCCTGGCAGGCATCACCCTCCTGTTTACCACCATCCTTGGGGCGTTGAGAATCTCGGGGGCCACGGTGCAGCAGTCTCTTGGGGTCACCATCGTGTTGCCCAGGGCCCCGATTATCGCCCGGGTATTCCCCATCCTCCTGATAACTGGACTGGCCCTCCTGCTGGCTGCCCTGGCGCTAGGGGTAGTGCAGGCGTTGATGACAGCCAGCTACTGGGACCACTCCATCGCCCTGGAACTCAACCCCGCGCCCCGGGGCTCGGACCTCTTGTCGGACCTGGGCACCATAGAGGCCATGGACCGCTGGCTAGAGCCCTTCAAGTTCGTGGGCACAGCCCTGATACTCTCCGCTATCGGCCTCAGCGCAGCATCCACGGTATGGGTGTTGAGGTTCCAGAGCAGGAGGCTTCTGGATATCCTCTCAGGAAGGCCCTGATCTCCTCCCACCTGGTCCAGCCGGTAAGCTCACAACCAAGGGCCAGGGCAAGATGGCATAAGCGACGGATCGGAAAGTTATTGCGATGCCGGCCAAGGGCGTGCAGTTCATCTTGACACCCCACAGCCACTCAACTATCATTGGCTTCGATTTTAGAACTGTTCTAAGCATTTCTGGCTAAAAGCCATATTTCCTCTGCCTAGGAAGGGGTTGGGCTGTTGAAAACCTCGCCTAAGCCCGCTCCCAGAAAAACGGTGTCCTCAAACGGTCGACTCAACGGCGGTTCGTTTTCTGATTCTCTCCAGCCCGTCTTCTCCTTAATACGTCGCGCAGGAGCGATCCTGTCCGACCGGACATCTACCCTTCTTGCTTCCCGCAGTCAGAACGGCAGAAAGCCGCCACAATCCTGGGAAACTAACCAGGAGAAGACAGGGCCAGGCCAGATCTCTAAAGGAGAATCGGGCCCGGGGGACACCAATGGTATTGTTCAGGCCCCAGATTACGTCCAGACGCTTCTCTGGTGGTTGCGTCGGGGGGCATCGGGCCTCTCGGCCCTGGGGCTGCCCAACATGATGCCCGAGATATTTGAAACCGTCCTTACCATGTCCGAGGGCCGGACATCCCATCGTTTCCACCTGGCCATTCACTACGGGAGCTGGAAGAAGCTATTCAATATGTTGCTCATAGAGGCGCAGCTGACCCTGGGCCTCACTAAGGTCAGGGGATACCCTTTCGAGTGGGAGATCGACACCACCAACATCTGCCAGTTGAAGTGCCCCCTGTGTCACACGGGGCTCGACAACATCAACCGCATGAAGGGGACCATGCACTTCGACACCTTCAAGAAGACCATCGACGAGATAAAAGACACCGTGCTATGGTTGAGCCTGTATAGCTGGGGCGAGCCATTGCTGAACAAGCAGCTTCCCAGATTCATCCGATATGCGCGCCAATCCAACATCCCCACCATCATAAGCACTAATTTGAGCTTGAAGCTGACCCCCGAAAAAGTGGAGGGTCTGATAAAGTCGGGCCTGGACGTGATGATCATCTCCCTGGATGGGGTCACCCAGGAGGTCTATGAGAAATACAGGGTTCGTGGGAAGCTGGACCTGGTGCTGGAAAACATCCGCCTGATCATCGAAAAGAAGAAGGAGCTGAAGTCCAGCACCCCCTTCTTGGAATGGCAATTCATCGTGATGAAACAGAACGAACACCAGATCCCCGAGGCCCGTCAGATGGCCAGGGACATGGGAGTAGACCAGATAATCTTCAAGCGAGTAGATTTCCCTCACGGCATCGGCACGGAAGAGATGGCCCAAAAGTGGCTTCCGGTCAAAACGGCGGAGTTCAGGAGGGAGTCCCCCCTGTCCAAACCCTACCATGAGAATGGGCCAAAGTGTTGGAAGCTGTGGAGGAGCGGGGTGATAAACTGGGATGGCGGCTATGCCCCCTGCTGTTACCTAACCGACGCCAATCACGACTTCGGCAACGTCAATGACAACACCATCAAGGAGATCTGGAACAACACCCAATACAGGACGGCGCGCAACCTGTTCATGAGCGGGAAGATGCCCCGGGTGGAGGTGGGCTGCCTGACCTGTGACGTCTACCTGGAAAGCCCCAACGGACGCAAAAACTCGGGGGCCATCCTCCAAATGTTCCGCCGCGACAAGAAGGAGGAGGCGAAGGTAGGAAAGTAGCTGCCTGGCGTCCTGGGGAATCTAGCAAACCCAGACGACAGGCCCGGAAAGTCGGAAGCTTGCCTGGCTACGTATGTCCGATACGCGGCAATCGAGTATAATGTCATCAGACGTTCGGACATTCAAAACTCAGGCCTAAGCCACCGGTTGATAGCTGAGACCGGACCATGTACACAACCCCGAGCGGACAGGACATAGCCCGGCGTCTTAAAAGCGCCGCTATATCTATAGGCTGTCGGAGAGTCCTCAAAGAAGCATCCCTGCTCACGTTTGCCTATTTCCTTTACATGATCACCAGGAAGCTGGTGTTCGAGGATGTGGAGGCGGTGGCCACGGCAAACGCCCTGAAGCTCGTCTCCCTTGAGAACTCCCTAGGATTTTTCTGGGAGTTGCACCTGCAGAGATGGTTGCTGGATGGCGCCCACCAGGTGATCGTCTTCTTCAACTGGAGCTACATCCTGACCTTCTTCCCCATAATAAT
>JACZVB010000289.1 GCA_022572865.1 Chloroflexota bacterium
CTCGATAAACGGCTTATCGATGTCAAAATTGCCCGAAGAGTTCTCAAGCAGTTCCTCAAGCCCCTGGCTGAACTGCTCTGCGGGAGCGTCGATATGAATGTCGAGGGCGTCCAGCAACCTCTCGGGCGTCAGCAGGAACCGGGTCCGGGCCGGATTTATCTCCAGCAGCTCTCGGATGACGCTGTCCTTCACCCGGGCCATGATCTCTTTGGTGCTTTCCTGGTCGGTATCGGCGAACAGCTCGAAGAGGGTGTCCACGTCCTGTCCCAGCTTGTCCTCGTCCTGGCTTTCCAGAGATGCCAGGTACTCCTCCAGGGCCCGGGCCCCGTCCTCGGGGCTGGCCCTTCCGATGGCCAGGATACGGTCCACCTCGGCGATGAACCGCCGCAGCTCCTCCACGAAAGCGCCTGCCCCTTTCCCTATAACCCCCTGGGGTAAGGAGCCAGCCTGGGGGTCCAGAAGCTCCAGCAGGACCCTGTTCTCCAGAATGGGCAGAAGGTTGTATAGGAACGGCTCCTGTGCCAGCTTGTTCGTCAGCAGCTCGACCTTCTCCTCACGGGCCAGCCCCTCCGCCTCCACCAGGGCTTCGAAGGCTGCCAATATAGACTCCTGCGGCCTGGCCCCTTGGGCCTCCGACAGGAGTCCGGAATAGCTTTTGTGAAGGCGGTACATCTCCCGCAGGTAGCTCCTCCAGAAGGGGAATCCGGTATCCACGCCCACGGCATCGACCATGCTTTCATCGTTGTCCAGGACCATCCGAAACTGGCTAGCGAAGTCGATGAGCTGCTGCCGCTCCTCTCCCTCGATGACCTCCTTGATCCTGGTGGGCACCTGGGCCGAAGGGCTTTGCGATAGGCCTTCATACGCCTCTTTCGGGACGTGGGCCAGGCCCAGGTACACATCGGCCACCCGCTTGTTCTCATCGCCTAGCCCTGTATACCATTGGAGCGCGCTGTCCCAGTCGATAATGTCTCCCGGGGCCAGGAGCCTGTCGAAATACTTCCTGAGGAGAGGGGGCACCAGGTTCAGGTTTCCTGCCACCAGGCTTACCATGTCGGCCTCTCCCATGTGGAACAGGTCCGGGTAGTCTCCCTCCATCAGGTTGGGGAGGTTTCTGAAACGTTCTCTCAACTGCTCATACCCGTCGGGTGGCTGGAGCATGAATAGGCGCAGGTCATCCCGGTACTGGGACAGGGCCGGAGAAATGGTCTCTCCTTCCGGAATCTCCCATGAGAGGTCAGGGCGGCCCATTATAGGGAAGACTCCCCAGTAGGCGTGTCCAAGCTCGTGGGCCACTATGGCGGGTTTGGCCTGCCCCATGCCCGTGAACCCCTGAAAGCCGGTGCTGCCGAACCAGGCGGGCTGGCCAATCATCTGGCGGATGTCCAGGGAGGCGAACGCCTCCCTGCCCCTGGGGGTGATGTTGTACAGCCGGGCGTAGGAGTCCAGCCTGGCCTGGACCCAGGGGTTGGGCTCGGGTGCCGGCGCCCTGATAGGCTCGGGTGCTGGAAGCCTGAGGGGCTCGGGAGTCGGCACCCTGATGGGCGTGGGCGATGGCCCAGGCGCCGCCGTGGGAAGAGGTGGTTCAGTCGTCGCCGCCGTGCTGCCACAGGCGGCCAGGATGGCTAAACCCAGGGCCAGGGCCCAGGGCATGACTCGGTTAAGCATCATCAGGTATTGGGTGCACCTGCCCTGAAGCCCGCCTCGGAGTAGAAAAGCGACTGCTTACCCTTTCTGACTCCTCACCTGAAGGGCCTCGGGGTTGGGGCAGTCGGGGGGCTGCTCCCCATTCAGTCCCGCAAGCAGGTTGTCCACCGCCATGAGCGACATCTTGGTCCGGGTGGAGACGCTGCCGCTGGCGATGTGGGGAGCGATAATCACGTTGTCCAGAGTCAGCAGCGGATCGTCCATGGAGATCGGCTCCACCTCGGTGACATCCAGGCCCGCCGCCGCAATGGTGCCGCTTTTCAGGGCCTGGTAGAGCGCCTTCTGGTCGACCACAGGCCCCCGAGATGTGTTGACGATGGTGGCGGTGGGCTTCATGGCTGCCAGGGTATCAGCGTTTATCAGGTGCCGGGTCTGATCACTGAGATTCACGTGGATGGTCACAAAATCGGCCTGGGAGAGAAGGTCTTTCAGGTCGGGGTAGAACTGGATGCCATGCGCCTTCTCGGCCTCCTCGTTTCTAACGATGTCGTAATAGGTCACCTTCATATCGAACCCCCGGGCCCTCTTGGCCATCTCCTGGCCTATCCTGCCCAGGCCTATGATCCCCAGGGTGGAGCCGTGGATGTCTTGTCCAAGCAGCGTCATGGGGCCCCAGGTCTTCCACTTGCCGCCCCGGGTATACCGGTCGCCCTCCGCCACCCGGCGGCCCGCGGCCATTAGAAGCGCGAATGCAAAGTCTGCCGTGGTCTCGGTGAGCACCCTGGGGGTGTTGCCCACAGGAATGCTCCGCCGGGTCGCCTCAGCCAGGTCTATGTTGTCGAAGCCCACGGCCATGTTGCTTACCACTTTCAGGTTGGGAGCGGCGTCGAACAGCTCGGCGTCTATCCGCTCGGTTAGCAAGGAGTAGAGGCCATCGATCTCCCTAACCTCCCTGAGAAGCACCTCCCTGGAAGGGGGAAGGTCCGAGTCCCACAGCTTCATGTCGGTGGCCTCGCGCAACCTGTCGAGGGCTACGTCGAAGATCCTTCGGGTAACGTATATTTTGGGCTTGGGCATCTGGGGCCTCCTCCCTGAAGATGGCGATATTTTAACTTGTGCCACCGGTGATTGCTACCCTTAGGCCTGCGGGGCGAGCCGGTAGGTGGGGGTCTGTTGTTGAATACGGCTGTTGCGGCCGCTGGAAAGCGTCGCTGGCCTTGCGCTGTCGGGTCAGCATGCTAAACTAATCCTCGTCCCGCACCTCGAGTAGCGGCCCCCAGCTTCCAAAGGAGGAACCGGGTGGACGGCCCCAACCCCAATCAATCCGATAGCGATTTCGCCGAGATGATGAGACGTAGTGACGAGGAGATCGACCTCGGCGCCGCCGCTCTGATGATTGCCCGGCAGGAGTACTCCACCCTGAACATAGACCGGTATGCCCTCAGGCTGAAGAGGATGGGAAACGCCGTGAAGTCGCGGCTGGAGGACTCTAGTGAGCCGAGGAAAATGGTCCAGACCATAAACCACGTCCTATTCCAGGACG
>JACZVB010000290.1 GCA_022572865.1 Chloroflexota bacterium
CGAGGCCCTGGCCTCCAGCCAGTTTCGTGTAGCAGCAGTCTACACCCAGCCGGACAGGCCCTCGGGGAGGGGGCGAAAACTGGTGGCCTCCCCGGTCAAAGAGTTTGCTATTAGCCGCGATATCCCGGTGTACCAGCCCGAGTCCCTCAGGCCTCAGGTGGTTCAAGACCGGTTGACGGTTCTGAGCCCCGACGTAATCGTGGTGGCGGCCTACGGCCTTATCCTGCCCCGGACGGTCCTTGCTATCCCAACCTTCGGAGCGTTGAATATTCACCCATCGCTTCTGCCCCGACACAGGGGGCCTTCGCCCATCGCCAACGCCCTCCTGGAAGGAGACGATGTTACGGGGGTGACCATAATGCTGGTCCGACCCCGGGTCGATTCGGGGCCGGTCCTGAGCAGCCGGAAGCTGAGGATCGGACCCGAGGACACCACAGGCTCCCTGACCAACGATCTGGCCCCGATGGGCGCAGGCCTGCTTATGGAGACCTTAAGCCCCTGGCTCGACGGCCGGGTGCAGCCAGGGCCCCAGGACGAAGCCCTGGCCACCTACAGCCGGATGATATCCAAGGGCGATGCCGAGATCGACTGGCGATTGCCCGCCCTCCAGATCTGGAGGCAGGTGCGGGCCTTTCACCCCTGGCCCGGGGCCGGCACCCTCTGGCGCGGCAAGCGGCTCAAGGTGCTGAAGTCCGAGCCCATCTCGGAGGGCCCCGAGGCGCGGCCTGGAGAGGTGGTCCAATGGAAGAATCGGAACGGGGGTATGACCCTGGCGGTGGGTACCGGAGAGGGGCTCCTGGGTCTTTGCCGGGTACAGCTGGAGGGCCGGAGGGAGACGTACGCCGAAAGCTTCGCCCTGGGGTATCGGGATTTTGTGGGGGCCCTTCTCCCCAGCTAACCCGGCGCACAAGTTTACTAGCTGTGTTTTCCGGTTGTGCGCCGCGGCATCAGAGGGGTTGCAGGCCCGACTCCCTGACCGATATCCGCTTCGGCTTCCTCGGGGGTGGGTCCTGGAGGCCGACTATGTAGAGCATCTCTCCCGGGGTGGCCAGCATGGTCCCGATGCTGCCCTCGGCCCCATGGCTTCCATATATGCCCCGCACGCCTTCGATGGTACCCAGCTGGCCCACCAGGGATGAGTCCACGGGGTAGAGAGTGACTTTTATCTTTTGACCTGTTTTGAATTTGGGCAATTTATTATTCCCAGCCGCCCTATATGTACAGATTGTACTTTGACCGGGCAGGCTCTCAGTGATCTTCGGGAGGTGGGGAGATGGAGTAGTAGCCGGTGAGAAGCAGGTCAAGCTCCAGCATCAGCAGCTTGTTCCAGGCTGCGCTGGCCCGGGCCGCCAGCTCCGTGTCGTCCAGGTCCTGGAGCAGGATCTGGCCTAATGCAGTCTGGGTGAAGCTCATGGTGCCCACGATGAAGGGCCCCGGGACCCTGCCCCCGGGCTTCTGGATGCGATGGCTGTGAGCTATGCCCATTGCCACCATGTGCCAGGCGAAAGAGTAGTCCAGTTTGGCCTCGGCGGTGCGGGTCAGCCAGCGGGCCAGGCCCTTCCTTCTGTTGGCGATGCGGGCCTCATCCGGGGAGCCGTCGGGAAGGCGGAAGAAGGGGGAGGTCCCGGGCTGCTCCAGGAGATGGTCGTAGACGGCCTTGGTGATCTCGTCGGCGTGGGCCAGTATCACCGGGCCGGTGCGCCGGACCAGCTCGGCGTCATCCTCGGTGAAGCCGACGAATCGGGTCATTTGCTGGAGGTGGACGTCCATACGGCGTCCGCCTTTCTTGGTAGCGGGTTTTACCATAGCTCCAATGTATCACACTATCGGGAAGGACTGCGCATACCCTTCTTGACAGCCGAGGTTAGGGGCATAAGATGGGTCGAGGGAACGAATGCCCTTTTATCCCCCAGGAGATGGAGATGACCAGAATGACTACGCCTACCGAGAAAGAGGTGCTGGAATACGCCAAAACCTGCTCCAACTGGGGCCGGTGGGGCCCCGACGACCAGCTAGGCACCCTCAACCTGGTCACTAAGGAGAAGGGCCGCCAGGCCGCAGGGCTGGTGAAGGACGGGACATCGGTGTCCTGCGCCTGGACCATAACCACCGATATGCCTGGCGAGAAATTGTCCAGGGTGATGCACTACATGACGGCTACGGGGGAGGCCGGGGAGGAGGCCCAGTGGTCCGGGGATTTTCTCGGCATGGCCTACCACGGCAACTGCATCACCCACGTGGACGCCCTGTGCCACGTGTTCACCGGGGGCCGGATGTACAACGGATTTTCATCGAAGCTGGTGAACAGCAGCCGGGGGGCGGAGGCAGAGTCGGTGGAGTTGCTGGCCCAGGGGGTGGTGACCCGGGGGGTGCTCCTGGATATCGCCAGGCTCAAGGGTGTCCGGTGGATTGAGACCCCCGACCCGATACTCCCCGAGGACCTGGAGGAGGCCGAAAAGGCCCAGGGGGTGAGGGTGGAGGCGGGGGACGTGCTGCTCATCCGCACGGGGCACCTGGCCCGGTACTACAGCGGAGAGGTGGTGGACACCTCGGCCCCTCGACCCGGGCCTCACGCCTCCTGTATCCCCTGGTTCAGGGCCCGGGATATAGCCATGCTGGCCGGCGACCAGAACAACGAGGTGTCGCCCTGCGGATACGAAGGGCTGGAGGAGCCGATCCACCAGATCGCCATCCCGGGCCTGGGCCTGTGGCTCATCGACAACACCAACCTGGAGGAGCTGGCCCAGGCGTGCGAGCAGAGGGGCCGGTGGGAGTTCATGATGGTCATTGCGCCCCTGAGGTTCCACAACGCCACAGGGTCGCCCATAAACCCCATCGCGGTCTTTTGATGCCGGGGGCCGAATTGATTCGCCGCGCTGTAGATGTGTGAGACCGTTATAGCTCAGGTAGAGTTGATTCTCTGTAAGAGGATGTTGGAGCGAATGGGAGCATGCCATGAATGCCACGAAGGTCGTAGACATCGATAGCCACGTCCTGGAGCCCCCTGACCTCTGGATTAAGAACATCGAGCCCCGGTTCAGGGACCGGGCCCTCAGGTTCGAGCTGGACGACAACGGGTGGGAGTACATGTGCGTGGACAACGCCCGCCACCACGGCTACTTCCTGGATGGGGGAATCTTCGGGAGAGCGGGCGCCGGTCAACCCAACAGGCCTCGACCCCGTGAGGAC
>JACZVB010000291.1 GCA_022572865.1 Chloroflexota bacterium
GACAGGAGCAGGTCGATCGGCATGAAGACCGGTTGGCTCGCTATTGTCGTGCTTCTCTGGGCCCGTCGGGCCCAGGCCGCCCACGTGATGGTTGGGGCGGACCCGGTTAGCCACGAGGTGAGCCGGCAGTGAAATACCTGCTTCTAATAGGGGTGCTGCTCCTGTCTTTGCCCTTCTGGCTCCCCAACTTCCTGGGAGGACAGACCTCATACCACTTCGTGATAACAGACAGCATGAAGGGTTCGGTAGACCCCGGGTCCTTCGTAGTAATCAGGGCTTCAGACGACTACGACATAGGTGACGTGGTGGGGTTTCGCCAGGAGATAGACGAAGACCATAGCATAACAATTCTCCACCGCATAATCGAAAAACGAGCGAATGGAAATTACATGATTAAGGGCGACGCAACAGTCTCAATTGAAGAGGTAGACCGGGAGCTGATCACAGGGAAGATGGTCTTGGGCATCCCATACCTTGGGTTCATTCCCGGAGCCTTTGGGAGTTTCCCCCAGCTCCTGGGCGTGTCCCTGGTAGCCATGTTCTTCCTTCCCGCCCTATCATCCTCAAAGCCGAAGGTGGGAGAGAAGAGCAAGAAAGGCCTCCTGTTCTTTGTGGCCGCTGCCACGATCATACTGGCCTTTATCTATGGCGAGTCGGGACCGGCGGCTTATCTAGGTAAGCTCACCCTGACCCTGGTCCTCTTTGCCTTCCTGGTGGTGACCAGGTTAGCCGACTCCCTATCTCGCAAGAAACAGATCTCCTCCCTGGTGGAGACCAACTACGTGCTGGTGATGATGCTGGCCGTTTCGTCGCTGCCTCTTCAGAAAGTAATGGGCTCTGTTAGAGGGATGGTGGGATTATGAGACTGAGATTCCTGGCAATAGCCACGCTTCTGGTTCTGGTAGGCATGATGGCCCTCGGGTCTATTCCCGCCTTCGCGGAGGGCCACGATTTCATAGAGCCTCCCGCCGTCTACGAAGACGCCCCCGGGTATGATGGCGTCATCCCGCCCAGCACCAGGATCTATCTGGTGAAGACACCCGAGCCCCCAGCTGTGTACGTGCGGAGTGACGAGGTAGGCTTCTCCGGCCCGGTTGTCGGTATTAATGACCCCGAAACCGAGCCTGGCCTGTGGCCGGAGGAGATTCAACTGGCGTCTGCTGTGAGGCCGGTGTACGATGGGACTATCCAGATCAACTCCACAATTCCCCTTCGCATCGACGGTGTAGAGATTGACCGGTTCCCCGCTCAGGCGGGCCTGGGCAGCGTGGCCTGCATCATAGATCCCATCAGGTATATGACTGAGTCGGAGCGCCAGGTCTTCGACCACTGGAGCGATGGGTCTACTGACCGCTGTTTGACCGTGACGGCTCCCGGTCTGTACAGTGCGGTGATGAGCACTGAGGTGCTCCTCCAGGTCAGGTCCGAGGCCAAGGCCTATCGCAGCAGCGAGTGGGTCATTAGGGGGACTCCCACGAGGCTAGAGGTGCCCCAGATCATCGAGGGCGAGCCGGGCGTGCGCTACCTGTTCGAGGAGTGGCGGGGTGGTGGAGAGACGCCTTTCAAGCCGGTTAATACTATCGCCCCTATGCGAGCAATGAACCTTGAGGTGCTTTGGAAGAAGGAGTTCTATTTCGAGCTGAGGGGACCCGACAATATCGATCTCATGGGAACGGGATGGCACCCGGCGGGGCAGCGTGTGGTGATACAGGCTACCCTGGAGGTGTTAAGCGCGGACGGGCTGACCCGCAGTCGGTTTGAACGGTGGGAAAACATTAACGGCCACGGCGTCGTCATTCCCAGCCCCGGCTCGGCTGCCACCAACCTGATCGCCGATGCCCCGCATATTATAGAGGCCAGATACAGGAATGAGTACCTGGTAACCGCTATGAACCCCAATGGGACATTTAAGAAGCAGTGGGTCAAGGATGGCGATGAGATAGTCTTGGAGACGCCGCCGTTCATGGATATAGTAAAGGACCAGGAGAGGCTCGCATTCAAGAAGTGGGAAGGCGATGAGATGGACTCCCACAAGGGGTTCCTGGTAGTGGACCGCCCTCTTCAGATGATCGCCATATATGACACCCAATACATGGTCAAGGTCTCTTCCCCCTACGGGGCCAGCGGTGAGGGATGGTATACCGAGGGAGAACTGGCGGAGATCAGTGTCCCCGGCCAGCCCGGTGGAATCGTCTTCCTGAAGAAATACTTCGATAGCTTCCCTGGATACGAAGCGGACGGCCCCAAACTTAGCGCTCCGGTAGACGGCCCCCTGACCATAACCGCCGACTACAAGACCCAGATAGATATTATGATCCTAACCGTCATTGTGGTAGGCATTACCGGCGCACTTCTGGTGTACCTGGTATCGCAGATGGTGCTCAAACGCCGTGAGGCTCCTCAGCGAGCGACTCGAAGAAGGCGAATGCGCCGTAGGTTAGCGTAGGACTGTTCAGGACTGAGTAGCAGACACAGGGTGTATTAAAATGCGAAACCAACTCTCAATGAAGATAGGCGTCAGAGTGGACCTTCGAGACCGGCCACCTCCCTTGCTCCGAGGGCTTGTAGCAGTTCGTTACCTCCTGTTGGCGATAGGCCTCGGTGTCCTGTTCGTGGAGATTTCCCAGACGCTGTTCATGGAAAGGGTTGGATTCTTTACGGGAGGAGTGGCTATCGCCCTGGTCCTGATGCTGGTCCCCCTGATGCTTCTGGTAGTCAAAGCGGAGAATCAAGTTCGACGGCAGCAAGAACAGTATCGGCATTCTATGGAATCCCACGATTACACTCTGAAATCTTATCCAACCTATGGCCTGTTGGGTCACCGCGCCACCCGTTACTTTATCCTGGGCATGGGGGCCTCAGTCATGCTGTGGCAAGCAGCCCAGGGTTTCTGGTTCGGTGGAAGTGATCCGCTGGTGGGCGCAATAGGAATTGGCCTGGTTGCCGTGCTGGCTCCCGCCATGCTCTGGACCACACATAAGGAAAAATATCTCCATCAGGCGCTGGTGCACAGAGACCAGCAGCTGGAGCAAAGGTCCCGGGAGATCATGGCCCTCAACCGTATGTTTCAGGCTCACCTGGCCACCCAGTTCCAGAACGCACCTGCCGGACAACATCCGTCGAGCCAGCCGGCTGATGACGGCCTCCAGAATGACCATACCACCATCGAGGCGCAACGACGGA
>JACZVB010000292.1 GCA_022572865.1 Chloroflexota bacterium
CCTTGGTAGGGTCTTTAATGTAAGGGACGCATGGCATTGGTTTTCGGGCCAATCCTTTCTTCGGGTTCATATCTCTTCCTTCCATTGACCCGTCCTCAGCTCCCCCTCATGTAACTTTATCAGCTTATAACCTATAGCTCTACCTTATGGCCAGCATCCGCTCCAGGGTGAATCGCAACGAAGTTATTGCGTAACCGTCGTCAGGACGAGCGGGAAATGTAACCTCCTCCGTTCGTGGTGAGCCTGTCGAACCACCTTCTGAGAAAATTTCTAAGTTTCCTTGTGACGCCGTACACTTTGTTGACATCCGCGGCGGCCTTTGTTACCCTTTTCGTGATGCAATCCCCTTAGAGAATGACGCTTGTCTTTCTGGGGGATTTTGTATTTGGCGGAGCGGGAGGAGCTGCTCCGAGGCGGGTTCTCGGTCATAATTCACCTGGTTGTATTCTGTCGACAGTGGGAGGAGGACAGAGCATGAGACTAACTCTATCTATCATAAAGGCGGACGTGGGTTCCATAGGAGGGCATACCAAGCCCTCGCAGGAGATGATGGATTCCGTGAAATCCGACGTAGAGGAAGCCAAGGGAAAGGGACTGCTCATCGATGGGTTCGTTTCCCATACTGGTGATGACATCGCCATTATGATGTCCCACACCCGTGGCCCCGACGATCACGACGTTCACCAGTTCGCCTGGAACAGCTTCATCACCGCTACGGGCATCGCCCAGAGAACGGGCCTTTACGGCGCAGGGCAGGACCTGCTGGTGGATGCTCCTTCGGGCAACGTCCGGGGGGCCGGGCCCGCCGTGGCAGAACTGGAGTTCGAGCACGACCTATCCAAGAGCAACAAGGTGCGGCCAGCCGAGTCCTTCACCCTGTTCGCCGCGGACAAGTGCGGGCCGGGGGCCTACAACCTGCCCCTCTTTCTCGCCTTCGCCGACCCGATGTACTGCGCCGGCCTGATGCTGCCCAAGCTGATTAAGGGTTTCCGGTTCCGCATCATAGACATGGACAACGTAAAAGGGGATAGCATAATAGAGTTGAATGCCCCAGAAGACTATTACCGCATCTCCATACTGCTCCGGGACAACGAGCGTTTCGCAATAGAGTCCATCCATTCCCGTACCTATGATGAGCCGGCGATGGCGCTCTCCGCTCAGCGGCTCCATAACATAGCCGGCACCTACACCGGTAAGGACGATCCGGTCGCCCTGGTGCGGAACCAGGGCATATTCCCCGCTCCCGAGGAGATCTTGTCTCCCTTCGCCAAGGCACACTATGTGGGTGGAGACGCCCGAGGGTCCCACGTGATGCCCCTCATGCCGGTGGCGCTGAACACCGCGGTAACGGGCATGTACTGCATCCCACTGGTCTCCTGCGTCGGCTTCTCGGTTGATGCCGCAGGCCGGTTCTCCGACTCTTGGATCGACATGTTCGACAACGTAGCCTGGGACCAGGTGCGCTGGAAGGCCCAGGAGAAGGCCCAGGAGATGAGGTCTCAGGGCTGGTCGGGTGCTGCCATGCTTCCTTACACCGAACTGGAGTACAGCGGCTTCCGTAATATCGTCGAGGACCTCATTTCCAACTTCTCTATTCAGGACGGCCATAAGCCTGCCGAGGAAGCGGCCGCGGCGGTCGAGCAAGCCGGATAGGGTCCCTCGCACCCTTATCCTTGTCGCCGGATAACCAGGTGGCTCGCCCCAACAAGCTGCTGCTGGCCACCCACAACCAGGGGAAGGTCGGGGAGTTCAGACACCTGCTGAAGGACTCTCCCTTTGTGCTGGTCACCCCTTCGGAGCTGAGCATCTCGATGGTGGTTGATGAGTCAGGCGACACCTACGAAGAGAACGCCTCTATCAAGGCCAGGGCATTTTCAGCGGCTTCGGGACTGGTGTCTCTGGCCGACGACTCGGGCCTTGAAGTCGACGCCCTGGACGGCGCACCCGGGCCCCGGTCTGCTCGATACGCGGGCCCCGACGCTTCCGAGGGCCAGAACCTGGCCCTTCTCCTGAGAAATATGGCCGGGGTGCCCTGGGAAAGGCGCACGGCCCGTTTCGTATGCGTCGTCGCCATCGCCATCCCTTCCGGAGAGGTGGAGCTATGCCGGGCCAGCTGCGAGGGTATAATAGGCTTGGAACCCTCCGGGGCCTCCGGATTCGGGTATGACCCGGTCTTCTACCTTCCACAACTGGGGAAGACAATGGCACAGTTGGATATGGAGGGGAAAAACCGGATCAGTCATCGGGCCCGTGCCGTCCGTCAGTCCGTGAGCATCATCGAAAAGATGGTGGCGCTTAACAGAGAATGATAGCCTGTATCCTTCTGGGGCTGGTCGCATCTAAAGGGTTAGCGACTGAATAACTCCAGGAGGTGGATGTAGGAATAAGAACCGAGACAATATGGATGGGCTTAGTCACATCGATGAGAAGGGGCGGGCGAGGATGGTGGACATCTCGGCCAAGCCCGACACCGAACGGGTGGCCCTGGCCAGAGGCCGGGTTGTCATGAAACCCTCCACCCTGAGGTTAATTGGTGAGGGCGGAATCCCCAAGGGCGATGTTCTGTCCGTGGCACAGATCGCGGGCATCATGGCCGCAAAGAACACCCCTCACCTGATCCCCATGTGTCATCCCCTTCTTCTCACCGGCATCTCCGTGGACTTTAGTATCGATCCCGAGGGCGGCGTCATCGAGATAACCGCCACCGTCAAGACCACGGGCAAGACGGGCGTGGAGATGGAAGCCTTGACCGCCGTGACCGGCAGCGCCTTGACCATCTACGATATGTGCAAGGCCGTGGACCGGGGGATGCGTATCCAGGATGTAAGACTGGTGCGCAAAAGCGGTGGCAAGAGCGGGACCATAGAGCTGGAAAACCTTTCGTAAGGTACGGTCCCGCAGCCACGACATCCCAGGTTCCCTTTCCCCACAGGACTTCACTCATGTACGCTGCAATTATAGAGTTGGATATCAAGAAATGGGTCTTCCGCCTGGTAATGGCGGTAATGGTGGTTTTCTTCGGATTTCTCATCTTAAAAGGCACGGGGTTGTTTAGAAAAACAGAGATCCTGGAGACCAATTTTCAGACCACCACCCTGCAACAGGTCAAGATGGTCACCGTGCTGTCCAAAGACGGCATCAGGGCCATCAAGACTCCCATCTTCGAGACCGTCTCGGAGAG
>JACZVB010000293.1 GCA_022572865.1 Chloroflexota bacterium
TCGATGTGATGCCCCCCTTCATGTTGTATATACCGGCCCCGTACAGCCGGTCCCCCTCCACCGTCGAGGTCCAGGGGTCACGCTTCCAGCCCATGGAAAGGGGGTCCATGTCTATGTGGCCGTTGAGCATAAGGCTCTTACCCCCACCCGAGCCCTTGAGGGTGGCAATGACCTGGTATCGTCCCGGGTCCACCTCCTGGAGATCGACCTCGTAGCCCCGGCTCTTGAAAAATCGGGCCAGGAAGCGGGCTATCCTGGTCTCTTCGGTTTTGAAGCTGGGAATATCGAGGAGCTTCCTGGCAAAGCTCACCACCAGCTGCTCTTTTACCTGATTATCCACCCTCTGGGCGATGTTTTTAGCCACGAGTTTCCTCCATTCCTAGCTGGGTTGGCTGCAGACGTCCAGGGCCGTGAGGGCATGGGTCTTGGCGCACTGGACCATCTGGCTGATATAGACGAAGTTGTCAGGTTCGTCGTTGAGGGTCCTGTCCCCACCGGGGCCGTTCAGGACGCAGGGGATGCCGGCAGCCCAGAGGTGGCAGGTATCGTTGCCGGCGTATGACCTGGGGAGCAGGGCCCCGATAGTCGTGGGCGGCCTCCCCATGTGTTCCTCGAAGCTCCGGGCCACGGACCTGACGATATACTCGTCCTTGGGGATGTCCACAGGCTCCATGATGACGGTCATTCCCTTGTACTTGGCGGGAGGCGGGATCTCCAGCTCCCACCTGAGGTCGGGGTCCTCCCTGCTCAGCCGTTCCAACACCTTCCTCACGTCCTCCTCCACGGTTTTCGACGTCTGGCCCGGCAGGATGCGCACATCCCAGATGGTGGTGCAGAAATCGCTGACGAAGTTGGGGCCCTTCAGGTCGTGGTCCCGGCCCTTGCCCCCTATGATAGCCCCGCAGTTTATCCGGGGCAGGCCCGGCAGGTCCTCCCTGGGGGTGTGCCTCAGCTCCACCTTGTCCACAGCGTCGATCACCTTCATCATCTTCTCTATGGCATCTATACCCTTCTCCCGAACCGTGATGTGCGTGGAATAGCCGATGGTGTTTATGACCATGCCCACGACACCGGCGTGGACAGTCATCAGGGTATCGCTGCCGAAGGGCTCGGCCACGATGGCCATGTCGGCCCGCACCCCGCTCTTAAGAGCGTGGACCGTGCCCACGCCACCCTGGAGCTCTCCAACCACGCAGGCAACCACGATGTCGCCCTTCAACCGTACCCCGGCCTTTCGTATCGCCTCGACGGCGGAGATCATGGCGGCGACCCCGCCCTTCATGTTGAATGCCCCTGCCCCGTACAGCCGGTCCTCCTCCACCACCGGTTTCCAGGGGTCCCGTTTCCAGCCCATGGCCAGCGGGTCGATATCCAGGTGGCCGTTGAGCATAAGGCTCTTGCCTCCGCCGGTGCCCTTGAGGGTGGCGATGGTCTGGTACCGGCCCGGCTCCACCTCCTGAAGGTCCACTTCGTACCCACGGCGACGGAAGAAATTGGCCAGGTATCGGGCCACCTTCTGCTCCTCGGTCTTGAAGCTGGGAATGCGCAGTATCCTGCTGCACAGGCCGACGACGTCCTTCTCCTTGATCTGCCGCAGCACCCTGCTCTTCACCGCGTTATCCATATCTCCTCCTTAATAATGGGTACACACCCTCCGACAGGCCTGTCCTGAGCTTGACGAAGAGTTCAGTCGAAGGGAGCTAGTCGAAGGGCTCAGGGCAAACGGAAGGATAACTCAATCCTTCACCGTTCGTGGTGAGCCTGTCGAACCACGGCTTTTAGCCGGGCTGGTTACACCAGTTCAGGGCGGCCACGGCATAGGTCTTGGCCACCTGCACCATACTGCTGACGCTGACGAAGGTGTCGGGCTCGCCCTTCAGGTCCCGACCGCTCTGGGCCCCGTGGAGACAGACCGGGATACCCCTCTCCCATATGTGGCACGAGTCGTTCCCGGCATAGGACTGGGTCACGATTGCCCCTATCCGGTCAGGCGCCTTCCCGGTCACCTCCCTGTAGCTGTTCTCCAGGTTCTTCACCACAGGTTCGTCCTTGGGAACATCCAGGGGATTCATATATACCGTCTGCACCTTGTAGTGGGGCGGGACTGGGGAAACGATCTCGTAATCGAAGGTGGGGTCTTCCGCCTTCAGTCCCTTCAACACCCTGTCGATGTCCTCCTTCACCGTCTCAGCCGTCTGGCCTGGCACCGTGCGAACGTCGGCGATGATGGTGCAGTAGTCACAGGTGAAGTTGGGGCCTCTCATATCGTGGTCCCGGCCCCGACCCCCTATGATGGTGCCAACGATGACCCGAGGCATATCGGGAAGGTCGGGCCTGGGGGTGTAGGTGAACTTCACCTGCTTTATTGCCGGAATAGCCTTGATCATCATCTCTATGGCGTCGATGGCATTATGAGCACGGCTCACGTGCTGGGACAGGCCTATGGTGCTGATTGCCAGCTCCACCCAGCCCACGTGGACCGTCATTATGTTGTCGCCATCGCCCGTAGGCTCGGCAACGTAGGCCCCGTCGGTGATGTAGCCTGTGTTCAAGGCGTGAAGGGTCCCGATGCCCCCCTGGAGCTCTCCCACCACGCAGGCTACCACCAGGTCCCCCTTCATGGTCGCCCCGGACTTTCGGATGGCCTCCGCGGCGGTAATGATGGCGGTAACCCCGCCCTTCATGTTGTTGGCACCGGCCCCGTAGAGCCGGTCCCCCTCCAGGCTTGGAGTCCAGGGGTCTCGTTTCCAGCCCATGGCCAAGGGGTCGATGTCCAGGTGGCCGTTTAGCATAAGGCTCTTGCCCCCACCCGAGCCCTTCAGGGTGGCGATGGTCTGGTACCGGCCCGGCTCCACCTCCTGCAAATCTACTTCGTAGCCCCGGCGACGGAAGAAATTGGCCAGGTAGCGGGCCACCTTCTGCTCCTCGGTCTTGAAGCTGGGAATCTTCAGAAGGCTGCTGCACAGATTTACCATTTGCCCGGCTTTAATCTGTCCCAGCACCCGTTCCTTGACGGCCTGTTCAACCATCTCCACCCCCGATATTGAACGCGAGGTTCACGCGCCTATGTGGTAAAAGGCCCCTGGGAACTCCCCCTAAATCGGGGCCTAGTATAGTATGGGGGGCCACCTTCAACAAGCCCGTTTCCTTATGGCCATCGCCAT
>JACZVB010000294.1 GCA_022572865.1 Chloroflexota bacterium
TGGTCGCTATCAAGGCGCCGGTGTTTTCCATGGCCAAGCTCGTAGGAGTTGATACATATCTGGGGCCCGAAATGAAGTCCACTGGTGAAGTGATGGGTATCGACCACAAGTTCGGGCCCGCCCTGGCCAAGGCGTTGCTGGCTGGAGATATGATGTTGCCGACCGAGGGAGCCATCCTCCTGAGCATAGCGGACCGAGACAAGGCCGAGGCATTGGCTATCGTCCGGAAACTGGACTCTCTGCATTACCGGCTGTACGCTACCGAGGGCACCGCCGAGATGATACGGGCCGTAGGCCTGCCGGTCACGCCCGTTGCCAAGTTTCAGCAGGGCGACCCGGATATCGTGGACCTGATACGGGATGGCAAGGTGATAGCTGTAATCAACACCCTGACAGGTCACCGGACTCCCCTGCGGGATGGTTTCCAGATCCGCAGGGCCGCAGCAGAGCAGCGCATCCCCTGCTTCACATCCCTGGATACAGCCCGGGCGGTGGTGGACTCTCTCCTCGATGGCCCCTTGAACTATAATGTGAAACCTCTCAAAGACTACCTGAACACCCCGATTTAGATATGGAAGATCGAAAAGTGAGAATCCTGGCAAACCAGACCCTGGGCCCTGGAATCTGCTGCCTTTGGGTCGACGCTCCCCTGGTAGCCGCCAGCGAGAAGCCCGGGGAGTTTGTCATGGCAACCTGCGGCAAAGGGTCCGATCCCCTCCTGAGGCGGGCCATAAGCATCCACCGATATGGCCCCAGGATGCTGAAGATCGATCCAGAAGGGCCTCATCCTGAATGGGTGACGCCCACCTCCGTTGCTCTCATGTTCAATGCCGATGGGCTGGCCAGGGGATGGCTGGGAAAAAGGGAGGCAGGTGAGGAGATCCAGGTCCTGGGCCCCCTGGGCCGGGGGTATGAGATCGATCCTGGAGCTCGACACCTTCTCATGGGAGGTGGGGGCACGGGGCTCGCCCCCCTCATCGCCCTGGCAGACCAGGCCATCTCCTCGGGGCGCTCCGTCACCATCCTATCCGCCGGCCGGACAGCATCCCTTCTCTATCCCAAAGAGTGGGTCCAGCCCCAGGTGGAATACATAGAGGTGACGGAGGACGGCTCCGCTGGTGAGAGAGGCCTGATCACCGATTGCCTCGCCAAGTATGTCCGGAACGCCGATCAGGTTTTCCTCTGCGGCCCCGTTCCCATGTACAAGGCCGTCCGCGATACCTGGAAGGCCCAGGGCATCTCCGTGCCCACTCAGGTCCTTCTAGAAGTTCGTATGGCCTGCGGTTTCGGCATCTGCTACGGCTGTTCTGTCTTCACCACCGGCGGAGTGAGAATGGTATGTCTGGATGGCCCGAGATTCGACCTGAACGAAGTAGATTGGGACAAGCTATGAAGAGCCGATGTCTCACCTTGACCCGCGGTCTTTGTCCGCGCCTTTGGGGAGCGGGTGCAGCAAGCCTCTTGGTGCTCTTAATTGTGGCCTGCGGCGGCTCCGGCGAGACACCCTCGCAAGAGACCGCCGTACCAACCTCCACGCCGGCTCCACTCGCTTCTCCCACCCCGATCACACAGCCATCCCAGGCATCTCCGACTCCAAACCAAGAGGATGATTCAGTGAACTTGATAGCCTATGTAGGCCCTGACGACAACATCTATACAATACGGCCCGATGGCTCGAACCCGGAACTGCTCACCATCCCCATGTCCGGCGAGGCCGCATCGCTGGCCGGGGCTGGTTTTTTAAACAGCCACACCATCTACAACTGGCCGACCTGGTCTCCAGATGCCACTAAGATCGCCTTCACCAGCTATGCCGAAAACGGCGATATAGCCGGCTCCCTTTGGGTTGTTCACATACCTGGAGGGCTACCGGAGAAGATATTTCAAGATCCCCCCGAATTAGTGGGGAGATTCGTCGCTCCCAGAAGTCCTCACTACATCTACTGGGCCCCTGATAGCGAAACCATCGCCTTCCTGGCCGCCACGCCCGAAAGCCTGGTCCTGTATCTGATCGACCATGAAGGGCTTCAAGACCCGCGCCCTGTGGCCGAGGGAGCCCCGTCCTACATCTCCTGGTCCCCCGATGGACAGCGGCTTTTGCATCATCTGCAGGGAATTCTGAGCGTTGTCGATACCCGAGGGGAGTTGAACATATCCACCTTTGCTTTCCAGTCTGTAGCCTTCAGGGCCCCCTCCTGGGCCCCCGATGGCAAGCGAATCGCCTACGTCGACCGGCTGAACGGGGTGGATAGCCTGTTAATTGCCAACCTGGATGATGGCGCCCCGCTCAGGGTGGCTCCCATCAATAACCTCGGAGTATTCCTGTGGTCCCCTGTGGCCAACGAGATAGCCTTCACCCAGATCTCCACCTCCACCAACCTGGGTACGCCGACCTATGGTGGCCTTGTGGTATTTGACGCAGATGCACTGGAGACGCGGCTGATATCCTCACTTGAGATCGCCGCCTTCTTCTGGTCTCCGGACGGAAGCAAGCTGGCCTACGTCAGCATTGATCGAACCACTGCCACCATCTCCTGGTACGTCAACGACAAACTGGGGAATGCAGAAAGGAAACTGGCTGATTTCGTGCCATCCAGAGAGCAGCTTTTCACCATGTTCTCCTTCTTCGACCAGTATGCATACTCCAACAGCCTCTGGTCCCCGGATAGCCGGAGCCTGGTCTACGCAGGCAGGGAGTCGAGCAGCAACGGGAGCGGAGCCGATACCATTTTCGTCTTGCCGGTGGACGGCAGCGCCCCGGCCAGGGCCATCGCCCCGGGCAGTCTGGCCTTCTGGTCGCCCCGCTAGTACCTAGTAGCCGAAATCAGCGTAACGTTCGGCTGAGTGTTGTCGGAAGCCCATCCTCCAGTATTGGAAAGATCGCCATCCTTCCAATGCGGGGGTACTGTCCCGACTCGTCGGGACCAGAATCCTCTTTCCCCCTTCCAGAAAAGGAAGGGGGATATAGGGGGATGGTTCGGTGGGTGGCAGATCACGAATGTGTCCCCAATGAGAGGCAGGCATTACGACGCGGCTTTCCGCAATCAGGTACTGGCAAGGGAGAGGGGGCCTAAAATAAATCCGGGGGCAGAGGCCCGTTTGCAATCCCTGCTTCAACCCAGCCGGTACAGCTCCACAGCCGTATCTCCCATGACCTTCC
>JACZVB010000295.1 GCA_022572865.1 Chloroflexota bacterium
GACATGCACCTTCTTTGCTGGAAGTATGTTTAGACTTAGCAGGCTGATGTGATATGGGGTGTGCCAGAGGGGCGAAGCCCCTTGCCGGGAGTTTGAGGGTGTCCCTCAGATATAATTTCCTCCCCCTTCCTGGCCAGGAAGGGGGTCAGGGGGATGGTCGAAAGGGTTTTTCAGCAGCCTGTTAGAATAGGGACAGATTTTCAAAGGAGGTTCTGAGGATGCCGGAAGTAACAGGCCTGGGTCACGTAGGCATCATCTGCGACGACATGATGAAGATGCGGGACTTCTACACCCGTATCATCGGCCTCACTATCACCGATGAGGACCCTGAGCGAGGTAGCTGCTTTCTGAGCGCCGACCCACGTAACGAGCACCATGAGCTGAACCTGGGGCAGGCCAGGGGACCGGATCACCCTATGGGCGCCCGCCCCAGGACACAGGGAGTCGGGCAGGTATCTTTCGTGGTAAAGGGCCTGGACGACCTGCGGGAGTACTACCACCGGCTGCAGGCAGAGAACGTCCGTATCGCTCGGACCATCACCCACGGCATATCCCTGAGCATCTACTTCTACGACCCCGAGGATAACCTGGTAGAGCTCTACTACAAGACCGGCTATGACGTGAAGCAGGGCTTCGGCGCAGAGGTAGACCTGGACTCGCCCAACGAAGAGCTGCTGGCCTTCTCCAAGTCCTTCGAGGCTATCCAGGGCCCTGCGCTAGGAGCGAAGCTTCCCGTCGGCTAGCCTCCTCTATCTCATCCAACGCCGGCTTCACATGCTTCATGAACTGCGTCAGGTTGTAGATGACGCGCTCCTTGGGCATCTGGGCGTAGTGGAAGATGAGCACGATATACTCGGCAGGCAGCCGCCGCCACTGCTCGCATAGCTGGTCCCTTACGTGGTCCGCTGTCCCGAAGACGAAGAGACCCGAGTCGACGATGGACTGAACGATGTCGTCGGGGCTGGTGAGGCGTCGCCGCCCCATGGCAGCGTAGAAGTTCTTGTAGATGTCCGAGTCGTACTCCAGCAGGCAACGCCTGGCTTCCTCCTCAGAATCGGCTATCTGTATCCAGCGTACAATGGCCTGGCTCTGACCAAGGGGAGAGACACGACCTGCAGCGTTGGCTGCCTCGACGTAGATGTGGCCCATGGCGGTGGCCTTGTCGATGCTGGTGAAGTAGACCGGGTTGAACCCTTTTCGGCCGCAATACTCGATAGTCTCCGGGCTGGCGGAGCTGGCGACAAACACCGGCGGATGGGGCTTGGTGTAGGGAGCGGGCACCACGCTTATCCGTCGCACGCTGTTATCGGCATCCACCTCGCCGGGGGCGCCCAGCCTTCCAGTGACTCCTGCATGGGCCAGCTGCCAGTCGTCCACCCCAGTCTCATAGGGGTAGGGGATCTGCCAGAACTCGCCGTTGTGCTCAATGCTGTCCTCTTGCCAGGCCTTGAGAACGATCTCGATCTCCTCCTCGAAGATTCTCCGGTTTATATCGTCGTCGGCCTCCGCCTTGCTGTCGCTGATGTTGGTAACGGTGTCGATGCCGATGGCAGCTGGATCGGCCTTGACCGCTGAAGGCGACCGGGTTGCCCGAGCGCCCAGATGCTGGCCCAGGATGTTGGTCCACCGCGATTGGTATCCGCGAGCAAAGCCCACGAAGCAGCGGCCCTGGGTCAGGTGGTCCAGCACGGCCACCTCCTCGGCCACCCGTATCGGATGCTGGGTGCTCATCACATAGCCCAGCTGGCCCACACGGATGTTCTTGGTGATAGCCGCCCAGTAGCCATCCAGGATGCCAGGACTGGGTCCCACCTCGTATCCTTCGGACCAGAGGTGGTGCTCGATGGTGGCCGCGCCCCATATGCCCAGCTCGTCGGCGGCCTTGATGATGTCGTGCCATCCGGTAAGGGTCGTCTGGTACCGCTCCCGGTTACGACCTATGGGGCGAAGAGCTTCTCGCTCTGCTTCGTCCTTGGCGGGAATCACTGGGTACAGCTGTATGATCGGCGTTACCATCGGTCACCCCTCTTTGATCTCATTGAGTAGCTGCTGAACGCGGGCAGCAAACCCAGTTCATGGGGATGGTAAGGGCAAGTAGACGCTGCGTCCAGTCTTATGCCACCCACAGGGGAGTGCCACCCCCTTTGGCCTGATTGACACGACCTTTCAGGCCGTGCAATATGCGGAATAGTCGCCCGGACCGGGCAAGGAGCCGACATGATCTACGAAATGCGGACCTACAACTTTTTCCCTGGGGGCCTGGCCCAGTTCGAGGAGGGATTTGCTCGGGATATCCCCCACCGTCTCAAGTACTCAAAGCTTGGAGCCCTATGGAGGACGGAAATCGGGCCCCTTAACCAGGCCATCCATGTGTGGCCCTATCGGGACATGCAACATCGCGCCGAAGTGCGTGCCGCGGCGGAAAAGGACCCCCACTGGAGCGGACCCAGAGCGCCCTTCGAGGTGTATGCCAGCACCGAGATAGAGATATATAACCCTGCTCCATTCATGCGCCCCTGGGACGAGGACCAGGAGCTGGGCAACGTCTATGAGATGCGCTCCTACATCTGTAAGCCTGGCTCTATTGGCGAGATGATCGAGCGCTGGGCAGAGTGTATCCCCCATCGCGAGAAATACTCCCCGCTGGCCGCCTGCTGGTACACCGAGATTGGCGTGGGCAGCAAGTGGGTGCACGTCTGGCCTTACGCTAGCCTAGCAGAGCGGGACCGGATACGAGCCGAAGCTGCCAAGGACCCCCACTGGCCCCCTCCCACCTCATACTGAGGCAGGAGACCAAGATACTGTCGCCAGCCCCCTTCTCCCCCATGCGCTAGCAGGCTGATGAAATATGGGGTGTACAGAGGGGCGAAGCCCCTTTGCCGGGTGTCTGAGGGTGTCCCTCAGATATAATCTCTTCCCCCTTCCTGGCCAGGAAGGGGGTCAGGGGGATGGTCGAAACGGTTTTTCAGGGGCCTGCTAGTGCGCTCGCCAGGGTTGCCCAGCTTGTACAGGAGCCAGGGCGAGCAGCAGGTTGCCAGGGATGCAAACCTGCTCGAAGAAAGTCTCGCCGTAAGAAAGGACCGCGATATGTCTTTCGGTAGTGGTGATTACCTTTACCAGGTGGTCGACAACTGGGCCCGCCGTCCCTACAAGCACA